>JBBTGV010000059.1:0-10892 GCA_038041305.1 Deltaproteobacteria bacterium
TATGCCGTAGAACCTAATACTACCTGCTATTCCAAACGGATTTTCGTGCGATACGCCGTAAAGCGCGTTTTTCCAGTCCCCGGAAAACCCCCTTAAAGTTGAGCAACGGTTTATAAACCTCCGAGCGGCGTCCCCTGAACCTGAGATAAGCTGTATCCTGCCGCCTCCCCTGCCCTGCGCCTTGCATGATGCGCTTGACGCCTGCCTTGCGATCGCGTTCCTCAGCATAACCGCCTCGTCAGGGGTTATGACGTCCTGCTCTCCCTCTTTATGCCCGTCCGCCTGGCCGATTGCCTCAAGCATGCCCTTAGAAAGAAGGGCCGCGATTGCGGCGCAGACCTCGTAATCGGGATAATTGAGGCGGCTGACGATTTCCCTCATGTTCCTGCCTGGGGCCGCATGTCTTAGGACGTCATAGAACACGGGCTTAAGGCCTTTTGGCAGTGCCTCCGGCAAGGCCTTTGGCATGAGGAGCGCGTCTTTCCGAGGGAGCGTGCCTTCAATCTTTTTAAGCTCGTCTATCTGCCTCATCCCCTCCATCAGTGCCCCCGATGTTGAGGATCGGATCTCCCTTGACAGATGGATTTCGCAGGGGATGAATTCAAACCAGCCTGAGTTCCACGCAAGGAGCCTGAAAAGCGCCTTTTCGCCGCCGGCCCCCTCAATCCGCGCATCGTAGATGTCTCCGTTTTTTACGTAGATCGTGCCCCTCTCAGGCGGGCAGGTTATCCTCAACTCGCCTTCTTTCTTGTTTATGTGGAGGAATTGGATAATATCGGCAATGGACATGTGTTTAAGCACGCCCTCTATTACGTTTGCGCGGCCCGTTTTGCCTGCCCCGTGCGTCTCGGCCATCTTCCTTATCCTTGAAACGAGTTCCTCGGGATTAAGCGGCCTTAATGCAAAGCCGTCAAACCCGGGCCTGAAGCCGCGCACCTCGGTCATGCTGCCTGATATCAGGAGAAGCGGTATGTTGGACGCGGCGGGGTTGGTTTTAAGTATCTCAAGAAGCCTGTCGCCCGGGATGCCCTTCAGTTCAATCTCAGCGATTATCGCGTCAGGCAGGGTCTTTAACGCGGCCTGAAGCGCCTCAGTCCCGTCATGGGAGATCGCCACCTTAAAACCCGCCTCGGAGAGCATCGGCGCATAGGCGTTTATCTCGTCTTTGTCGTTCATGGCTATCAGTATGGAGGGCTTGTCCATTCAGATCTGCTCCTGAAGCGCGTATTCGTTCTGGAATTTCGTGATAAGCCCTTCAACCGTAAACGGGTCTGACGTGTGGAAACAGGAGAAGGTGGCGCCCCAGTTTTCCCTGCATACAAGGGCGTAGGATGAATCCTCTGAAAGGTACAATGTAAAACACATCTCATTCAGCCGCGGGTCGTCTATGGGCAGGAACGCCGCGTTCTTAATGCCCCGCATACCTGCCTTTGACTGGCCTATTAGGAATATCCTCGTTGAAACCGGGCCAACAGACTGCACGGCCTTGATTAGAGGCTCGTTCCTTGAGATGTTCTTTGCAGCGAAATAGAGTATCCCCTTTTTCCACGGCGAGAGGGCAACCTCGCTTAAGACGGCATGGTTTATCTGTTCAATGAAAAATTCCGAAAGCTCGTTGCCCGCGCCGATGTCAAAGCTCGCGCCCTGATGCCCCTTATGCGGCCTGCCGGAAACAAAACCTATTATCTCCCAGAAGAGCTTATCCCTCAGGGCGTTGTTTTCCCAGAACGAATCCCCTCTAAGCCTAAGCCTTTCAAGCGCCGCGGCCATGAGGGCATTATGGTCCCTGCCGTCCAGCGGACAGGTCGCGTGCGCGACTGTAGCGTCTGCGAGGGCAGGACCGAGCCGCCTTGAGACTTTTCTCGCGGCGTTAATGGCGCCTATATAGTCCGTCTCAGGCAGCACCGCGATCAGCCGCATTTCGCCGGCCATGCCGACCATATCGCAGGTCCTGACGCTCTTAATCACAGACTCCGCGATTTTTTCAAATGCGCTCGCCGAGTCTTTGTCCGGGGGCCTTGCCGGGTCCGATTGAATGTCAACGAGGAGTATGGAGAAGGGGCTGCCGTATCTTTCCGCCCTAAGGGATTCAAGCCTTAGATAGCCTTCCACGAAGGGTGCGGAGTAGAGCTCGCCTGATGGAAGGTTTTTTGAGATAGCGCTATTTGACTGATTATCCAATAATGAACGCGACAATTTATGACGTTAACCGGCGCCTGTCCTGTTTTTATCTTCCGTTTCCCTGGTGCCAGGGCATGTTGAGGCGTTACATCTTGTACTTGCCGAAGTCCTCGGACGAGAGGCCCTCAAGGGGCTCGTTTGCATCAGCGTCCTTGGCGTCCTTTCCGATCTTCTTTTCACTGTTAGGCCTCAGGTCAATGGTCTTTGATTTGTCAAGCACGCCCTTCTCAACGAATATGGGGGTCCTTGTCCTCAAAGACAGGGCTATCGCGTCCGACGGCCTTGCGTCAAGGGCGATCGGGCCATCCGAAGAGTCAAGATGAATTATGGCGAAGTAAACATTGTCCTTGATGTCGGTTATCTCAATCTTTCTTACATTGAGTTTCGCGGCCTGAATCACGCATTTCAGGAGGTCGTGCGTCATGGGGCGTGAAAACCGTATATTTTCAAGCTCGGACGCGATTGCGCTCGCCTCAAGTATGCCTATCCACACAGGCAGGGTGTTTTTGTCTCCGCTGTCTTTAAGTATGACTATCGGCGCATTCGTAAGCGGGTCTATGGTAAGCCCGGTCACCCTCATTTCAATCAGCATAAGCCGCTCCTTTTTTCATGTATCCCGCGCAGAGAATTGGGATAGGCCTTGTTTATCAGGATGTCTATGATCCGGCCCGCCATGTTATGCGGCAGGCTCAGGTTGACTATCCTGTTGCAGGATGTCCTGCCAGACATCTCCTCCGGGTCGGCCTTGCTCCTTCCCTCCACGAGCACGGAGACGGTCCTGCCGACGAGCAGCTTGTTCATCTCAAACGCTATTTCGCGCTGCAGTTCCTGTACGGCGTGAAGGCGCGAGGACTTAATCTCATCCGGTATGCGGCCTTTAAGCGACTCCGCTGCGGTATGCGGCCTCGGCGAATACATGAACGCGAAGCTGTTGTCAAAACGCGCCCGCCTTATAAGGCTCAAGGTGTCCTCAAAATCACGGTCCGTCTCGCCGGGGAATCCCGTTATTATGTCCGTCGTTATTGAGATGCCCGGGTAAAGCCTTCTAAGCGCGTCCGCCTTTTTAAGATATCCGATGGCCGTATAGCCCCTGCCCATTGCCTTAAGGATATTGTCAGAACCCGACTGCACCGGCAGGTGCACGTGCCTGCAGAGTTTTTCCTCCTTGTCAAAAAGCCTGATAAGCTCATCGGAGATGTCCTTCGGGTGCGATGTCAGGAAGCGCACCCTCTCTATGCCGTCCACCCCGCAGACCATGCTTAACAGTTCAGGAAAAGAGGCCTCTGTTGAGCCGCCTTTGCCGTATGAATTCACGTTCTGTCCGAGAAGGGTTACCTCTTTTACGCCGTTATTGGCAAGCCTGTTCACCTCGTCTATGATTTCAGCGCTTCCGCGGCTTGCCTCCCTTCCCCTTGTGTAAGGCACTATGCAGTATGTGCAGAAGTTGTCGCAGCCGCGCATGATGCTTACAGACGCCTTGACGGATGCCCTGTCCGGCACGTATCCGTATTCCTCGGACGCGATCCCGTCCGTCAGTTCAATTGAGGCAAGCCTTTTGCCGCCGCCGGCGCCAAGCACCATTGCCTTCAGCCTGTGTATGTTGTGCGGCCCTAAGACCAGATCAAGGTGTTTTATCCTTTTAAGCAGCATAGTCCCCTTGCTTTGCGCAACGCACCCGGCCACGCCTATTATTAATCCCGGGTTCCTGCTCTTCAGATCCTTGAATTTTCCAAGCGCTGAGTATACCTTGTGTTCAGCCCTGTCCCTGACGCTGCATGTGTTTAATATGATAAGGTCGGCCTCCACGGGGTCGTCCGTGGTTGAGTAGTTAATGTCCCTTAACGCGCCGAGGATGCGGGTGGAATCGTTTTCGTTCATCTGGCATCCGAATGTCTCAAGGAACACGAACTTCTCCGCCCCCGCGAAATTGTCCACTTCTTTACCCATATGTCAATTTTATGTTCTTTGGGCTTGGATAGTCAAGTCATTTCAGGGCAAAAGGCACGTCTTAGGGGTATATGCGAGGGTATTCGTCTTAGGCGGGCCGCATTTATCCGTTAATGGGCGTAGATGCGGCTGAAACGGGCTATTTTTGCCGGGCCGCCTCTTGCCGCGCAACCTTTGCTACCCATGCCCCGCGCACATTAAATTCCTTTTCAATGGCCGCGCCGGTCTTTCTCGCGTCCTTGACAGTGCTGAAAAATCCGACCCTTACCCTGTGCCAGAGCCGCTTGTTCTTTGTGAACTCTGTCCTGTAGGCCGCATATCCCTTAGCCTTAAGGGATATTATGAATTCTTCGGCCTCTTTTTGGCCTGAAAACGACGCGACATTTACCACCCACGGTTTAAAAGGGCCTTCCTTCGTTGTAACCTGTTTTGGCTCCGGCTTTTTTGCGGTTTTCTCTTTTTTGTCTTTCGCCCCTGTGTTCGCGGTTTTTTTCTTTTTTTCCTTTTGGTCATTGTCCTTCGGCACAGAGGGTGCGGGTTTTTTTATCGCCTCTTTCGCAACAACAGGCTCTTTTTTCTCATCTTTTTCATCTATTGATTTTATCTCGCCGGGGTCTTTCTTTGCTACCGGTTTCGCGGTCTGCTCCAGGGCGCTCGCCTGCCTCGGCTGGGCAACTTGCGCCGGTGTTGCCTCGGTATGCCCCGCAGAAGGAACCTCCTCAACTGGAAAAACTATCTTTTCCCTTTTGGATGTTACGATGGGGCCTGAATCCTCGTTTTCAAGCGAATCCGATAAGACAAACGCGGCAATTGAAAAAGCGATTGCCGCGATACCCGAGGCGAGCAGTATGATTGACCATGGCTTTTTCAGACCGGAAAGGACGCTCAATTTTTCCCCTCAGCCGTTGAGCCAAGCCTTACTATCCTCGTGGTTATGAAGACAAGCAGCTCCTCGTCTTCAAATCCCTTTGATGTGCTTTTGAATATCCCGCCTATCAACGGGATTTTTGAGAGGTATGGCACGGAGTTGTCTTCATCCGAGGTGATGCTTTTGTAAAGCCCTCCGATCACGACGGTGTCGCCGTCCTTCACAAGCACGTATGTTGACGCGCTCTTTTCTGTTATGCCGGGTATGCCGTCAACGGTGTGCGAATAGTCCGGGTCGCTCTTGTTTGTGCTGATGTTAAGAAGGATGTGCCCGTTGTCGGATATCTGCGGGGTGACGCTCAGGTCAATGCCGGTTTTTATCTCCTCAATCCCTGATGTCGTTCCGGTGGAGGTTGTCGTGGTGGTCGTGGTGGTGCCCGTGTCTCCGGACGAGGAAGACGTCTTTACCCTGAATGTAAGGCCGCTGTGTATTGTGGCGGCCTTGTTGTTAAGGGTTGAGATCCTCGGCCTTGAGACTATCTTAAGCTCGCCGCGCGATTCCGCGGCGGACAGCTCAAGGTCAAGAAACAGATTGTCCGAGAGGTTTCCTATGACGATGCCGAGCCCCGCCGTTGGGTTCGCGGCAGGCAGGTTGATGGCGAAGTTCCTGTCCCCGGTTGACGCCGGCAGCAGGGAAGACCCGGTGAGGGAGTCCCTGCCCGATGCGTACGAGCCGCCCCATTGAACGCCGAACTGCCTTATGAAGGAGCTTGACGCCTCAACAATCCTTGCCTCAATTGAAACCTGCGCTATCTGAACGTCAATTGAATTGATAAGCCTTTTCGCTATTTCAATGTTTTTCGGGAGGTCTTTAATTATTACGGAGTTGGTCCTTGTGTCGGCGTAAGAGGCGCCCCCCGTGCTAAGGGCACCCTTAAGCTGGCCCAATACGGTTGAAGGCTCCGCGTAATTAAGCCGGACGATCTCAAGCACCATCTCATCGGTAAGGTCAACCTTTTTTCCTATCCACAGCACATTGCTCTGGACCGAGTACATAAGGCCGTGGGCCTTGATTATCATGTCAAGGGCGTCCTTGAAAGGCACATCCTTGAAGCTCAGGCTTACCTTGCCCTCTACCCCCTCGCCGAGGATGATGTTCAGGCCGCTTTGCTGCGCAAGCGCCCGGAGCACGTCGCCCATGTCGGCCTCGCGCACCTCAATTGAATAAAGCCGTTCATCGGTCCGCCTGTTGATTGAATCTTCCGCTGAAAAAGACGGGCAAGGAACCGATAGGGACGCGAGGGCAGCCGAGCAGAGCATGACCTTGATCAGTCTTTTGGCGCCAAAAAACCTATTTTTTGCCTGTCCCGAATTCACGCGGTATCTCCAGTCTCATCTGCCCTTTTGCGTCCTCAAGTATAACATGGCCCTCCCCTATATCAACAACTTTTTGCCCGTTTAGGGAGCTTCCCACGTAGACGATTGAGTTGTTTATTATGGCGGAGGGTCTCGTGCGGCTGAAGAATATCGCCGTAATCTTTAGCCCCGGCGCTACGGCCTTGCCGCCGGCGGACAACGGGACGAATATGTCCCTGCCCCATGGGGCCTCATGCGCCTCGGTCGCCGGGATATCCAGCACGTAAGAGATGGATATTTTGTCCCCCGTTGTCGCGGGAGAATCTTGCGGGCAAAGCAAGACAATCATGAATAAAGCAAGGACTGCGGACAGAGAGGTTTTGCGACGCGGCTTGTTCATGGGTTGTTGGAGGCGTTTATTTGTTCAGGACATACGCGCTTAGGTAGAGCTGCGCGTTTAAGACCTGTCCTGTTTCGTCTTTTTGTTCAATCATAAAGTTGTCAACTATTATTATGCGCCTGAGCCTGTCTATTGTCTCAAGGTATTTCCCGAACGGGATAAACCCCGCTTCAACGGCCATATGAAGAGGTATCCTCGTAACCTCTCCCTTGTCCTCGGGTTCAAGCGGCTTTACGGAGGAGACCTTAACCCCGGCGGTCTCATCCGCGCCGGTTACGTCGGCGATTATCCTTGATATCCTCTTGTCGGACGGAAGCCTTTCTTTCATGCCCTTGAGTCTGCCCTCAAGCCTCGTCCTCTCGGCCGTTGCCTCTGAGAGCGCCTTGTTTAATCCCTCCGTGGCCTTTATCTCAAAGCCGACCCTTGAAGACTCTTCCTTAATGTTTCTTATCTCAAGCTCGGCCATCGCGATGCCTTGCCTGTCCCTTGCGTAAAAAAACCTGAACGCAAAAAGGGACACGGCTATTATTACGATAAAGACTACGGCGTCCTTTTTCAGGGCCAATGCCTTTGAAAGGTCAACGGAGCCTAAACCCTTTATAAACGCCTCACCATTCATAGACGATCTCCTCTGTTTTTCTTACGGCGAGGTTGATTTCAAACTCGTAAAAGGAGCCTCCCTGGGCCTCTTTTTTTTGCGAGTACGCGAGCACCACATCCTGAAAATAAGGCGTATTCTCAAGCATGAACACAAAGTCGGCTACTGCCCTGTTGGAGACGGCGCTCCCGATAAACCGAAGCCTTTTTTGCCCCCCGGCGGCATCCGAGCTTGAAAGGGATTTTAGCCACACCTCTTTAGGGGCCTCCCTTGAAAGCCTTTTAAGGAGCGTTGCCCACGAGATGCGCCTGCCCGCAAGCTCTCCTGCCTGCGAGAGCCTTTTTTTAAGCTCAGTCTCGGCGCCCTGCGCCTGCTTAAGCCTGCCTGTAAGCTCTGAGTAGACCGCGCTCTTTGAAAGAAGTTTTTCCTTTTCCCGAATTAGCGAACCAAGCTCGGCGCGCCGGTCGTCAAGCTCAGTCCTTTGCAGGTAGAAAACCGAGGCAAGCGCTATGAGGCAGAGGACCAGGACGCCGGCGGCAATGCGCCGGATCCCGTTTGCCCAGCGCCTAAGCAGTATGTCCTCGGGTATGAGGTTTATTGTGTTCTTCATCATAAGGGCTTCCTTGTGGCCATGCCCGCGGCGACGGTGAACAACGGGGCGGTCTTGATAATGGATTCAAGCCCCTTTGGCACATGGATCTTCCTGAACGGGTTGTCTATAAAGCAGGCTATGCCGGTCGTCTCTGTTATGAAGTTCTCAATGCCCTGCAGGCAGGCGGTGCCGCCGGAGATAAAGAGCTTGCTTACGGCGCCCTCCCTGAACTGCGCCTGATAGTAGTCAAAAGACCTGTGGAGTTCGTTGCAGAAGATTTCAAGGGCGCGCCTTGCGGGGCCGTCCGCGCCCGCGCCGAGGATCCCGTCAAGACCGAGATCCATCTTTGCCTTTTCCGCCTCCGCGTAATCCGTATTCATGGCTCCCGCAAGGGCCCCTGTGATCTCATTACCGCCGAAATTGAGATTCCTCACAAAGGCGAGCCGCCTGTCCTTGAATATGGCGAGCGTGCTCGTCTCAGAGCCTATGTCGCACATTGAGTAGTTTACGCCTTCCTCCCACTCGTTGTTCGCATCAAATGAGGCAAGAAGCGCCGTCGGCACCGCCTCAAGGGATTGAAGGTCCGTGCCCGACTCCCTGAAAAGGCGGATAATCCGCTCAACATCCCCTCTTTTTGCCGCAAATGCTATTATGGACAGAGAGTTTTCCGAGGGCCTGCCCCCCTCGTGCGCGAACACATAGTCCGAGACCAGCTCCGCAGGCGCGATGGGGACCTCTTTTCTTATCTCCCACTTGATAGCCTCCTTAAGCTCCTTTACCGGCATCTGTGGAAGATAGATGTGCCTGAAAGAGACGGACTGCCCGGAAAGCACGGAGGCGGCCTTTGCCCCCTTAACGCCAATGGATTTAAAGACCCCGGACAAAAGAAACGACGACACTGCCCGTTCTTCCGCTTTGGGTTCAGCGCCGGGCCCAAGCCTTGCGCTCGTTGCGGCCTTGAGCGAATACGAGCCCATAGACTCCTTAAGGGCGACAATCTTTATTGAATGCGCCCCGATGTCAATGCCTACAAGGTTTTTTTTCACGAAAAACATGTCTTCTCACTCGCGCCGCGCATCGTTAAGCAGATCCGCGTAGCGAAGTTTTTTTATCTTTTCCCTTGCCGCGTCCTTTTTATATTCATCAGTCGTTGTTTCAACGAAGCGGCTGTAGTGCTCAACGGCCGCCTTGTAATCCCTGTCTAATTCATGGGCGATTGCGATGTTTAACTGGGCCTCCGGATACGGGTCCTTAAGCGTCGTTGCCGTTGTCAAGGCCTCAATCGCCCTTTTGCGCTCCCTTTTTTTTATTAAAAGCGCCCCGTAATTGTTGAGCGCCTCAGGGTAGTCCTTGTTTACGGAGAGCGCGGTTTTAAACGAGGCCTCAGCCTCCTTTAGCCTGTTGGCCGCAAGGTATGCGGCCCCGAGGTTATTGTATAGGACGCCGTCCCTCGGCTTAAGGGCTATTGCCCCCTGAAATTCCCTTATCGCCTCCGCGTGCTGGCTGGTTGAAAAAAGCCGCATCCCGTTCGCGTTTTTTTCCGCGGCAGGGTCGTTTGCGGCAACCTGAGCCGCCATGTCCGCCGCCGGCTCGGCATGACCGCCGGTCTTGGCCAATGGCGCGGTAGCGGCCTTGTCAATCCCGGCGTCCCTTTGCGGCCTGCTGGGAAGCATCTTTAAGACCGCGAATCCAAGCGCGGAAATAACCATCAGGGCAAGCATCGGCTTTACTATTTTCAGGGGCCTTTGCCGCGGTGATGAGGCTGTACCGGAGGAGGCAACAGGCCCGGATGCATGGGAGGCCTGCCTCATTGACTCAAGTTTTTTTAATGCCTCGTGTATAAGGCTCATAGCTAAGGCGCAATAGAGAGGCCGGCCCCGATGTTCAGAATAGCCGGGCCGAAGATTATGCCTGCAATAAGGGAGATAAGAAATGCCGAGAGTGCGATATGGGCCGTGTAATTCATGTAGGACGCGGCGCCTGAGGCCCATATAGCCGCAATCTCGTTGTTTTTGCCGCTTAGGAAGCCGTCCTTTGAAAGCTCATCAATGGCCCTTGCGGCGCACAGGCCGTCTATAACCCTTTTTTCGTCAACGAACGCGGCCGTAAGTGTGCGGTCGCATATTATGTTTATCATCCTCGGTATGCCGCGGCTTGCGCCGTATATCGCGTTAAGCGCGGCCTCCATGAACTCAACCGTGGTTGCGCCCCCGGCCACGACAAGCCGGTTTTTTATGTATCCCCTCGTCTCGTCCATGTCCAAAGGCATAAGGCCGCACCTGACTATTATCCTCTGGTTTAACTGCCTTAGCCCGTGCATATTGAGCTTCTCGTTGAGTTCAGGCTGGCCCACAAGGACAATCTGCAGGAGTTTCTCCTTTTCGGTCTCAAGGTTTGACAAAAGCCGTATCATCTCAAGGGTCTCCGGGCTTAATGCCTGCGCCTCGTCAATAATCACGGCGGCGTTGCCTCCCCTGCCCGCTATATCCAAAAGAAATTCGTTTATCGCGTCTATGCCGGACTTGAGCGAGTTGACGGCGGCCTTTATGCCGAAGTCCTCCGCGATCGTCTTTATAAGCTCATGCCCGGAAAGCACCGGGTTAAGTATGAGGGCCGTCTCGGTTTTCTTTGACAACCTTTCAAGCAGCGCCCTGCAGAGAGTGGTCTTGCCTGTGCCCACCTCGCCCGTCAGCAGTATAAAGCCCTTTCTCTCGTTTATCCCGTAGGCCACGAGGTCAAGCGCCTCTCTGTGCCCTTTGCCGAGGAAAAGAAACCTCGGGTCAGGCGTTATGTGAAACGGCTTTTCAGTCAGATAGAAGAATTTTTCGTACATGTCCGCTCTGCCTCAGGCGATTCGCGGCATGAGGCTATTGCCCCTTTTTGCCTCCCATAAGCGAGTCTTTTGCCTTCTGGAACGCCGCCTTGTGCTTAAAGCCCATCTTAAGATATTT
>JBBTGV010000060.1:0-3873 GCA_038041305.1 Deltaproteobacteria bacterium
GGATGTAGAAAAAAAGATAAGGCAGGGGAAAAAAGAGGTTCAGGAGATATCAAAAAAAGAGACCAGCGTGCTCGGGGAGCTTGACGAGACGAACAGGAATCTTTCAGGGAAAAGGGCGGAGCTGAAAAGGATTGAGGCAAGGCTGGAAGGCCTTAGAAAGAATCTGACGGGGCTGAATACCGGAATAGAGGGCCTCAAAGACCAGAGGACTGGGCTTATACTGCGCGTCAGAAAAAGGCTTAAGGCGATGTATAAGATGGAAAAGGGAGATGCGATGGCAACGCTTATTTCAGACGGCTCGGGGCAGGACGCTGGCAGGAGGCTCAGATACCTCGTAAAGGTGATGGACGCGGATGCCATGCTCCTTAACGGCTACGAGGATAATTTCAAGGCATTAACCGCGAGGAGGAAGAGGCTTCTTTCGCTTAAAAAGGAGATAGAGGAGGCGCGGGCCGGGGTGGAGGCCGCTAAAAACGAGGTGGCCGCGGTGCAGGCCAAAAAGGCGGGCATGCTCGCGCAGGTAAGGACGGAAAAGGACAAGAAGCTGGATCTTCTGGAAGGCCTTGAGCAGTCGGCCTCCTCCATAAAGGAGATGCTCAACCGCCTGAACGCGCAGCCAGACGCCCAGGGCGATTTAACAGGCTTTGCCTCAATGAAGGGAAGGCTGAGGATGCCCGTTGATGGGAATATAAGTTCAAGCTACGGCAGCGTAAGGCATCCGAAATTCAAGACCGTCATATTCAACAACGGCGTGGTGATTGACGCCTTGGCGGGCACGCCAGCGAAAAGCGTTTACGCCGGAAAGGTTGTCTATGCGGGCTGGCTTAAGGGCTACGGAGAGGTCGTGATCATAGACCACGGCAGGGGCTATTATACGCTTTTCGGGTACCTCTCCGGCATATTCAAGTCATTGGGCGCGGAGGTCGCCGACGGGGAAGACATTGGGCTTGTGGGCGATTCTGGCATCTCAACGGCGCCGGGCCTTTATTTTGAGATACGCCACCGCGGGTCTCCCAAGGACCCGCAGCAATGGTTTGCCGCCAGGCAAGAATAAAAACAGCGGCCCAATAAAAAAACTTTCTAAAAAATATGATAAGTGAGATAATCAACGTCGCTCAAAATCTATTATTACAAGAACCTTCCCGGAGGCCCGTAAAAAATGTTTAAGAGACTGAAAGACCCGAAATTCATCGCCGTCGCGCTTTCCATAACTGTTATTTTCACCATCGCCTCATGGGGGCTTTCAAGGCGCGTGATTGCGGTATCAAGCAGCACTTACGAGAACCTGAAGATATTCAGCGACGTCATCGGCGTGATACAGGACAACTACACCGAGAGCGTTGACGTGAAGGAGCTTATCTACAACGCCATAAAGGGAATGGTAAAGGGGCTTGACCCGCATTCAAGCTTTTTAACGCCCGATGAATACAGCGAGATGCAGATAGAAACAAAGGGCAGCTTCGGCGGCATAGGCATTGAGATCGGGATGCGGGACAACATGCTCACGGTGGTCGCGCCGATAGAGGATACGCCGGCGTTTAAGGCGGGCATACTGGCGGGCGACAGGATCGTAAAGATAGGCGAGAAACACACGAAGGACTTAACCCTTAACGAGGCGGTAAACCTCATGAGGGGGCCGAAGGACACCCCCGTGACGATATACATAATGAGGGATGGCTTTCAGTCCCCGAAGGCGTTTACGCTTATAAGGGCCACCATAAAAGTAAAGAGCGTGAAATTCAGGCCGCTTGAAGACGGCTACGGATACGTAAGGATCGTCCAGTTTCAGGAGAATACGACAGAGGAATTAGGCGCCGCCTTAAAGGAGCTTAAAGGCAAGAACGGGACGCTTAACGGGCTTGTGCTTGACATGAGGAACAATCCGGGGGGCCTTTTGGACGAGGCGGTGTCCGTGTCAAATGAGTTTTTGGACTCAGGCATCATCGTCTATACAAAGGGTAGGGTGCAGGGCAAGGACGTTAAGTTTACGGCGGACACCGCACGGATGCAGCCTGATTTTCCGATTATCGTGCTTGTCAACGGCGGAAGCGCGAGCGCGTCCGAAATCGTGGCAGGCGCGCTTCAGGACCACAAGAGGGCGATAATACTGGGCACAACCTCGTTTGGAAAGGCCTCTGTCCAGACGATAATTTCCCTTGCGGACGGCTCCGCGGTCAGGCTTACCACGGCTAAGTATTATACGCCGTCCGGGAGATCCATACAGGCAAAGGGCATAGAGCCGGACATAGTCGTAGGCGAGGTGGTTAAGGAGCACCTTAAGGAGAAGGACCTTGAAAGGCATCTCTTGCCTGAGGACGGGCCCCCTGAGAACAACGAAGGCAATGCGTCCGGGAGGACAAGGATAATTGAGGCCGTCTCAAAGGGCGAAGAAGGAGAGGATGTTCAGCTTAAAAGGGCGCTTGAGTATCTTAAGAGCTGGCATATATTCTTGGAAAGGTCGACAAAGGCGGGCTAATGGAAGGCCTTGGCCGGGTTTAGAAAAGCCGGATGAATAAAAGACAACCAACGAACGGCCGCTTCGGATTATCACTGGGGTCATTTGTCCTCGGCGCGATAATCGGCGCGGCTGTCCTGTTTTTGTATCTTCATTATAATAAGCCCGCGCCGATTACAGCGCCGCCTCCGTCAACTAAGGCCCCGGAGGCTACAGAGAAAGCGGAAGAAGCGCCTGTCGTTGAAAGGCGCGAGACAGGCGAAACCCCTTTGCCTGCCCCGATGGTTGCCATAGTGATTGACGATATGGGCGGGGACATGGGCAAACTAAGGGAACTTATAGGGGTGGGGTCCCCGATAACATTTGCAGTGCTTCCAAACCTCGGTCTTTCCGAGGAAGTAGCGGAGGAGGCGCATAAGAAGGGATACGAGGTGATAATGCACCTGCCTATGGAGCCAAAGGACATATCGGCCCACGACCCCGGCGAGGGCGCGCTCTTGACGAACATGACGGAAAAAGAGGTAAGGGACGGCTTTGAACAGAACCTAAGATCAGTGCCGCACGCAGTGGGCGTCAACAATCACATGGGTTCCAGGTTCACGGAGAACGAGGCCCTTATGAGGGCAGTGCTTGTTGCGGTGAGGGGAAAAGAGCTGTTTTTCCTTGACAGCAAGACAACCCCGGATTCGGTTGCAAAGACCCTTGCCTCTGAGATGGGTATAAAGACCGAAGACAGGGATGTGTTCCTTGACAATGTCCAGGACGCCGCCTATGTAAAGGCGCAGCTTCAGGCCGCGGTAAAGATAGCAAGAAAGAGGGGAAGCGCCATCGCCATAGGGCATCCGTATCCTGAGACAATTGAGGCCTTGAAAAAAACGGTTCCTGAGCTTAGACGCTCAGGCATTGACGTCGTAAGCCTGTCCCATGTGTTGAAATAATTTTTTATGCGGCTGAGGCGGCCGTGCGTTACTTCACTTTTTATTAAAAAAGCGAAAAAAAGCTTGACACCTGGTTCTGTAATTGATAGTATCAGGCTACAGTTAATAATGGGATATTATGGTGTGTTTATCCGAGAGGTTATTTTAAAGGCTGTTGGAGACTTTTAAAAGAACTCCAACAGCCTTTATTTTAAATGCGTTTGTTTAAGCACCAAATGATAACAAGTCAGAAAAGGAGGCAGGAGAATGGCAAGAGGCAAAGTGAAGTGGTTCAATGACACAAAGGGGTATGGGTTTATCCAGCAGGAATCGGGTGAGGATGTATTTGTGCACTATACTGCTATTACGGGAGATGGATTCAAAACCCTCAAAGAAGGCGAGGAGGTTGAGTTTGAGGTAACTCAGGGGCCGAAGGGCCCGCAGGCCTCAAACGTAGTAAGGGTTTAACAGGCCGGAGAACCCCCGCGTTTCGGGCAAGAC
>JBBTGV010000061.1:0-7752 GCA_038041305.1 Deltaproteobacteria bacterium
GTTTTTTTTGGATTAGACGGGTCAAGCAGATATGACGCCAGCAAGACGTCAATGCCCAGGCCGTTTAGTCCGGCCCCGTGCCTTCTTGACAGCAGGCATAATGACTTTAAGTTGTCCGAATTTTTTTTAACGGAGATGTCTTCAAATACAGGTTTTAGCCCACTAAAGATCTCTTCTTCCGTCAAAAAACCATCGTCATTGCCGCCAGCCCTTATAAAAAAAACATTGCCTGACCTATCCGCAAACGCAAGGCCCTTGAGCGGGGCGAGCGCGCCTGCGCCCTCCAGGGCCAAGGCAATGCCGTATTCCCTTGCCTCAGCGCTTAAAACTCCTTCAACGAATCCCTTTAATTCACCCTCAGTCCGGATTGGCTTGAAATCAGGTTTCTCGTCAACATCGTCGTCCTTGTCCGATAGTTTTACGTCCGCGAGCAGTTTTCCGAATTCAAGCTCGCTTAAAAGACCCTTGAGCGCGTCCGCGTCAGGCCCCTTGACCTTAAGCCCCTGCAACTCAGCGTCGCACCGCACATCGGCGTTAAGGGTCGCGAGGTCCCTGGACAGGAAGGCGTCCTGCCTGTGTTTTACGAGCGACTCGCTTATTTTTTTGTGCCCTATTTTAGCGATATTCTCATAGACCCCTGCAAGAGAGCCGAATTCCCTGATTAATGCCGACGCCCTCTTGAACCCGATCCCGTGAACCCCGGGGATGTTGTCCGATGAATCGCCGGCAAGGGCAAGGAGATCCGGTATCTTCTCCGGCGACACGCCGAATTTTTTATAAACCCCGTCGCCGCCCAATTCATCTCCAGTGGCGTAATCAAGGATAACGACGTCCGGACTGACGAGCTGGCACATGTCCTTGTCACCGGTAACGAGAAGGATCTTTATGCCTGAGCCTTTAAACCTACTTACGAGGCACGCGATGATGTCGTCGGCCTCGTAGCCGCCTGATTCAAGGGCCGGGATCCTGAAAGCGCTTACCATCGCCTTTATGTAAGGCATCTGGCTTGAGAGGGAATCCGGCATTGGGGGCCTTTCGGCCTTGTAATCCTTAAACATCCCGTGCCTGAAGGTTGGCCCCTTTACGTCAAAGGCAACGGCCATGTATTCGGGGCAATAATTTCTCAAGAGCTTTATCAGGACCCTTGTGAAGCCGTAGATTGCGTTTGTGGGCTGCCCCTTTGAATTTGAAAAGGTCTGCGGAAGCGCGTGGAAGCTCCTGTACACGACGGAGCTTCCGTCCACTATCAGCATAATCTCTTTTTTCTTTTGCGTGTCCATAGCGTTTTTACGGTCCTTATTACGGCGAGTGGTTTGCCGGTAAATTGACAACCTGAAAAAACCATCTATACTTTCAACATGAACAGGTTTTTAATAACCGTATCTATTCTCACCTGCTCTTTCGTTATGGCGGCCGTGCCCCGGTCCTTCGCGCAAGGAGACTCTATCACGGTTGCAATATCCGTTATAGAGGATTTTTCAACGGAGTCTTACTCTGTCATAGGGGCAATTGACGGCAAGGCGGCCTACAAGGCGGGTTTATCCGAAAACAAGGAAAAAACCCTTGCGGAGCTTAAGACTCTGAACTGGGTTTTCAAGCCCGGCCTAAGGCGGTTTATGCGGATACATTCAATAGTGTCGTCATATTTTGAAGGCGAGATCCTCCAGATAAAATCATTCATCTCCGAGGCGCGCCCGGACGACGACCAGGGCATTAAGGCTGCCCATGAAAAGCTCAATGCCATAAGAAATGAAAAATTCAGGCTGCTTTTGGCCTCAATAGAATCAGAGACGTACGAAAGAAAACTAAACCGCCCCGTGCCGCTTATTGACTCCTCCCCGTTTGAGCATGAGCCTGACGACGCAACTGGCTTATGGTACAGGTAAGGCCCTGTTTATTGCCCGTATTCGTCGTTGAACGCGTCTTTGATTATCTCTATCGCGGTTGCACCCCGGTTAAGCTCAATTGAGGCGACGTCAAACCTTGCATCCCTGTCTGAAATCCCGCGCATTGAAAGATACTGCCTTGCGGACATGATGATGCGCCTCTTCTTCCGTGAGTCAATGCTGCAGGCCGGCGTGCCGAAAGAACGGTTTGACCTTGTCTTCACTTCAATGAATACGATGTAGGTTCCATGTTCCGCGATGATGTCAATCTCGCCGTGCCTGCACCTGAAATTTCGCTCAATAATGGTGTAGCCTTGCTTTTTCAGCTCCTTTTCCGCCGCATCCTGCCCGAAGAAGCCCCTTATAAGCCTGTCTATGGTCAATCCCCCGCCGCCCTTCCCGCTAAAACCCCCCTGAAGCTCAACCTGTGGATCGGGCTTGGCCCGCCGTCTAAAAGCGCCTTAAGGTGTTTTGGCGTGGGATAACCCATGTTGTCCGGGAAACCGTAAGCTGGGTACAGCCCATGATAAGCCTGCATTATCCGGTCGCGAAGCGTCTTTGCCACGATTGATGCCGCCGCAATGCTTATGCTCTTGGAATCGCCCTTGACGATCGCCTTCTGCATGGGGGCGTCCTTGAAGTCTATTTTAAATCTTCCGTCAACGAGGACGGCATCGGGCGAGATCTTAAGCGATAAGACGGCTGTCTTCATTGCCTTAAGAGAGGCATTGTGTATGTTTATCGCGTCTATCTCGGCCGGCCACACCAAGCCTATGCCGACGGATCTGGAGTGCCTGAATATCAGGGGCATCAATTCAGCGCGCCTTGCGGGGCTGAGCGTCTTTGAATCCCTTATGCCGATATTGAGCGGGAGGGGGGTTTTCAGCATTACGGCGGCGGCGACAACCGGGCCGGCAAGGGGACCCCTGCCGGCCTCGTCAACTCCTGCGACTTTACGGCATCCCATGCCGAATGCCCCGGCCTCGTAGGAATCCATGTCCTTTGTCCGGTTATTCCAGTTAAACGCCGTGAAAAATTTTTAAGACGCGCCTGATGACGCCGAAAAAAAACAGAAGGGGCCTACCTCTTTGTCTTTACCCTTGCGGCCTTGCCTCTGAGATTTCTTAAATAGTAGAGCTTGGCCCTTCTTACGATCCCCTTGCTTACGACATGGATCGCCTCAATTGAAGGGGAATTAAGCGGAAACACCCTCTCAACGCCGATGCCGAACGAGACCTTCCGGAGCGTGAATGTCGAGCGCAGAGCGGTGCCCCGTTTCTTTATCACAACGCCTTCAAACGGCTGGGTCCGTTCCTTATCGCCCTCCTTTATCTTAACCTTTACAAGGAGAGTATCCCCTATTGAGAATTGCGGGAGATCCGTCCGTATAAATCCCTTTTCCACGTCGTGTATCGTTGCCATGTCTACCTCCGTTTATATTTTGCCTTGATGACTGAATTCTGCGCATATAATACTATGCCATCACGCCGTCATTCCAGCTATTTTTAGCGCGTTCGCGCGGGTACCCTTAATTGGCGGACGCCGCGCCTCTTTTCAGCGCCTCAACATACTCGGCGTCTTCCCTGCTCAACTCCGCCGAGGAAAGGAGTTCCGGCCTCCTTAAAAAAGTCCTTTTAATGCTCTCCTGCCGCCTCCATCTCTCTATGCCCGCATGGTTGCCCGATAAAAGTATCTCCGGCACACAGACGCCCCTGAACATTTCAGGCCTTGTGTACTGCGGATGCTCAAGCAGCCCGTTTGAAAAAGAATCCTCTTCGGAGGAGGCCTCATTCCCGAGGACCCCCGGTATCAGCCTTCCCACTGCGTCTATTATGCCGAGGGCAATCGCCTCTCCTCCCGTAAGCACATAATCGCCGGCCGAGACTTCAATGTCCGCAAAGGCCCTTACCCTCTCGTCAACCCCCTCATACCTGCCGCATATTACGGTCACGTCATCAAGGCCGCTTAACTCCTTGGCGAGCGCCTGATTAAACGGCGTTCCCTGCGGGGTCGTGAGTATAATCCTCTTTTTCCCCTCGTGAGGTATAGACTCAATCGCCCTTGCAACCGGTTCAACCTTCATGACCATGCCGCATCCGCCGCCGTAAGGATAGTCGTCGGTTGTCCTGTGCCTGTCAGTCGTAAAATCGCGGATATTGAGCAGGTTAACCTCAAATACCCCCTTTTCAATCGCCTTTCCTATTATGCCGGATTTAAGCGGCGATGCAAAAAAGTCCGGGAATATCGTCAACACATGAAACTTCATTTTTTCTTTTCCGCTAAACCCTCTGGAAGCAACCCGTCCAGCAGATGCACCCTGAGGCTACCGGCCTTGAGATCCACCTCTATCCCTGAATCCTCTATAACCGGTATAAGGATGTCCCCGAACCTTCCATTAACCTCAATAACATCATTGCCGCCGGTTGAAAAAACCTCTTTAACCTTGCCAAGGCCCGTTCCCTCGCGCGTGGAGACTTCAAGGCCGATAAGGTCCGCGAAATAATACTCGCCCGGCTTTAACTTGGGCAGGCCCTTTCTCTGGACAAGGACTTCAAGCCCCTTAAGGCGCTCGGCATCCTCTCTTGTGTTTATGCCGTCAATGAAAACGAGGATTTCTTTTTTGTTCGGGCGCGTCTTTAACGCCGTAAACGGCCCATCTTTACCTGCTATAAAAAAATTTTTTAAGACAACTCCATCAAGGTTTGAATATGGCCTTAGCTTAACCTCGCCGTTGATGCCGTGAGCCCCTGTTATGATGCCGACAGGCAGTGTGTCTTTCTTACTCAATTATCTCAATGACCGTCCGTTCTTTTTTCAGCCTTGTTGATGCCGTTGTCCACATGGTCATTATGGCGCGGGTGGTCCGGCCATGCCTGCCTATAACCTTCCCGACGAGGTCTTTCACGATGAACGCCTGCCCGTCCGCCTCCATTACATTTGGACGCGCACTAAAACTAAGCCGCCTTTGGGGCCTTGCCGGTCTTTTTTACGAGCGTTCTTACCGTATCCGAGGGCAACGCCCCTTTTCCGATCCAGTAGGAAAACCTCTCCGCGTTAAGCTCCACCTTCGGCGGCTCTGACTTGGGGTCGTAGTGGCCGATAACCTCAAGGAAGCTGCCGTCCCGCGGGGATTGCGAATCAGCGACCACTATCCTGTAGAAGGGCCTTTTCTTTACGCCCATCCTTGTAAGCCTTATTTTAACTGCCATTATAGTCCTACCTCCGTTTTGTGTTTTTAAGTCCTGAAAAGGCCCTTTAAACCGCGCGGCCCTGTCTTTTTAAACCTTTTCATCAGCTTTTTCATCTCAAGAAATTGATTTACGAGTTTATTTATGTCCTGCACCCTTGTCCCGCTGCCCTTTGCAATCCTCTGCCTTCTGCTTGCGTTAAGGCATGACGGCTCTGCGCGTTCTTTCCCGGTCATTGAGTTTATTATGGCCTCAACCCTCGTGATTTCTTTCTCGTCAATCTTTATCTCTTTATCCTTTTTCAGGGCGCTGAACCCGGGGACCATGGAAAGGATGCTCTCCATTGACCCCATTTTTTTAATCTGCTGAAGCTGGTTCTTGAAGTCGTCAAGCGTAAATAATTCTTTTTTTAGCTTTTTCTCAAGATCCTTTGCCTCTTTCTCGTTAAAGACCGCCTGCGCCTTCTCAACAAGGGTAAGCACGTCCCCCATGTCAAGTATCCTGCCCGCGACCCTCTCAGGATGAAAGACCTCAATTGCGTCAACCTTCTCTCCCGTGCCGATGAACTTTATCGGACTGCCCGTGATGGTGCGCATTGAAAGCGCGGCCCCGCCCCTTGCGTCGCCGTCAAATTTCGTCAGTATCACGCCCGTGACGCCGATTGACTCGTTAAACCCCCTTGCGGTGTTAACCGCATCCTGCCCTGTCATTGAATCGGCAACGAAAAGCACTTCAGACGGCCTTAATATCGCCTTTATCGTGTTAAGCTCCTGCATAAGCGCGCCGTCTATGTGGAGCCTTCCGGCGGTGTCAACAAGCATTATATCATAGCCCTTCGCCCCCGCAATCCTCAATGCCTCCGCGCATATCTCAGGCGGACTGCCCAATGTCTCGCTGTCAAAGCAGTCAACCCTTATTTCCTCCGCAAGTCTTTTTAACTGAAGAACGGCCGCCGGCCTCTGGAGGTCGGCAGGCACGATAAACGGGTTTCTCCCTTTTTTCTTCAGATGCAGGGCGAGCTTTGCGGTCGTCGTGGTTTTCCCGGAACCCTGTAGCCCGACAAGCATGATTGAGGACGGCCTGCCGCTTAAATCAAGGCCCGACTCCGAGCTTCCAAGCATCTTTGCGAGCTCGTCGTAAACTATCTTGGTGAACTGCTGCGCCGGGGAAAGGCTTTCAAGCACCTTTTCGCCGATAGCCTTTTCCTTTACGGACTCAACAAAGCCCTTTGCCACATTGTAGTTTACGTCCGCCTCAAGAAGCGCAAGGCGCACCTCTCTCAGCGCGTCCTGCATGTTGGACTCGGACAGGGCGCCGTGCCCCCGTATGTCCTTTAAAATCCGCCTGAATTTATCTGAAAGGGATTCTAACATTTTTATGGCAAAAGTTTCTTGAATTAAACCGTATTTCAAAAGGCTGTAAATTCTATATAATATAAATATTTATGCGCCATGTCAAGCGGAGAAGTCTAAATATCGCCTTTAAAATATAACGTCAGGAAACATGCGTGTTGACCAAAGGCCCGTGTTCTGTTAACTTAAATATAGGGAATATATGACCGAATGGTTCGTCCTAATGCTTCTCCTTCTAATCGCGGCCGCCCTTGTCCTTAACCTTCCGTTCGGATACTTCAGGGCCGGGGCCAAAAAATTCTCCTTAAAATGGTTTCTCTACATCCACCTGCCTATACCGTTCATCTTTTTGCTTAGAAGGTTCGCTGGAATTGGCGCGGAATTCATACCAATCATAGCGGCAGGCGCAATCGCTGGTCAACTCATCGGCGGCCGGCTTGGGAACAGGTCGACAAAGGCCATTAACCCATGAGGCGGCAAAAAGGCCTGATAAGCATCGGAGCCCTGTTAGGCTCGTCTTCCATCGCGCCCGGCATTGCCCAAAAGCTCTGCGAATACAGGCTTAAAAAATCCTGGACCGGATGCGTCGGGACGAAGCTCGCGCAAAAGACAATGCCGCAGAGGCTTATAGGCCGCGTCCTCCATGTCAACGTGTCAGCGCACGCATGGGCAACCGAGCTTGGCTTCCACAAAAAAGAGATAATAGACAGGTTAAACAAGGCAACGGGCGGGAACTCAGTTGATGAGATTGTGTTTAGGGTGGGCGCCGTAAGGGAGCTTGGCGCAAAGGCGCCGCGGCCTGGTTCCGGCGGCTCCGGGGTGCGGCATCAGCTCTCAAGCGATGAACAGGCCCTTTGCCGCGAGATAGAGGCGCTTTCCAAAGGCATCAAAGATGAAGCCCTGCGTAGGCTGATTTTAAGAACAGTTGAGAAGTCTTTCCCCGAGGGGCCCTGACGCGAATACCCGTCAACAAGACCGCTAAACAAATACCGGCTCCTCAACCTTAAGCCCGCCTTCAACCCCCCGGCCTGCCTCTATAAGGAAGGCCTTTGACTGCCTTTCGCCTCCGCTGTGTATGAATCTTAATCTCCTCGGCCTGAGCTTAAACCGCTTAAGCTCATCAAGCATCTCGGCCAGCCTGCCTGTCGGGAACACATAAAATATCCTGCCCCGTTCGGATGCGAGGTAGCCTGATATTGATATGACGTCCCTTAGTGAGCCGAAGACCTCGCTCCTTGCGCCTGCCCTTTGCTTGTTCGCGCTTATCCTGCCCGCGCCGGCCTTCGTGTAAGGCGGATTCGCCGCGACAATTGAGAAAGAGCCTTT
>JBBTGV010000062.1:0-16019 GCA_038041305.1 Deltaproteobacteria bacterium
GAGGATAAGGACCGCGAAGGCGCACGGGTGCAGGGCGTATTTCGGGGACGCAAGCCATCCCGAGATATTAAAAGGCATGGGGCTTAATTCCGCGAAGATGCTCGTCGTCGCCATATCGGACCCCGTGGCCACGCGCGGCATCGTAAAAGAATCAAAAAAGGCAAACCCCTCAATATCGCTGCTTGTGAGGACGCGCTACACAAGAGAGGTTGAGGAACTCTACAGACTCGGCGCGGATCAGGTCATACCAGAGGAATTTGAGACCTCTGTTGAGATATTCGCAAGGGTCTTAAAGGACTACCGCATACCCGGCAACATCATACAAAACCAGATAAAGATTATAAGGGGAGAGGGCTACGCCATGCTCAGGACGCCGTCTATTTCAGCGGAAAGGCTCGGCAGCCTCACATCCGTCCTTGAAAAAGGCCTTATGGACACATATTATGTTGAAGAAGGATGCGCCATAGCCGGGCGTACCCTGAGGGAGCTTGAGCTGAGAAAAAAAACCGGCTCAACCGTGATTGCCGTTTTAAGGCGCGGCGAGGCAAAGACAAACCCCGGGGCTGATTTCACCTTGCTTAAACACGACACCCTTGTGCTCATCGGCAGCCATGCGGAGCTTAACGGCGCGTTTGAGCTCCTTAAAGAGGGCTGCGCCGTTGACAATGGATAATGAAAAAAGAGGTCTTGCGCGCCTGCGGCGCAAAGGGATTTTTACCATAATCATGACCATCAGGACAATCATGGTCTGGCTCGTCGGGCTTCCGTTGACGGGCATATTTTTTCTCCTTGTCGCTTTTTCATTTTTTATAAACCCGAACGGCGGCCTTATGCATTCCATAGTGGCGCTCTGGGGCAGGATACTGCTTTCGCTCGCGGGGATAAAGGTCACGGTTAAGGGAAGGGAGAACGTCCCGCGCGAGGGCCCCGTATTATTTATTTCAAACCATCAGGGCGCGTTTGACATACCGTTGCTGCAGGCGATGCTTCCGAGGGAGTTCAGATGGATTGCAAAAAAGAGCCTTTTTAAGATACCTGTGGTAGGATGGACAATGAGCTTTGCCGGTTACATCGCCATTGACAGGGATAATGCGCAGGGCGCTTACAGGAGCATGGAGGCGGCGGCGGAGAAGATAAAAAACGGGACATCGGTCGTTGTGTTCCCGGAAGGCACCCGGAGCCATTCGGACAGGCTCCTTCCGTTTAAGCGCGGGGCATTCCTGCTTGCCGAGAAAAGCTCGTGCCCCATTGTGCCCGTCGCGATAAAAGGCGCTTCCAACATCATGAAAAAAGGCGGCATCGCCGTAACCCCGGCAAGCGTTACGATCGCCATCGGCGCCCCCGTTCAAACGGGCGGCAGGGGCGCAAAGGAACTTCTGAAGATAACCCGGCTGGAAATTGAAAGGCTGTTTAACGAGGCTTGATGATTTTATGGAAGACGCCGTTACGGAAAAAATCCTAAAGATAATACCGCTGGGCGGGCTCGGCGAGATCGGGCTGAACATGATGGTCATGGAATACGGGGACTCCATGATAGTCGTTGACGCGGGCCTCATGTTTCCCGAGGAGCATATGCCGGGGGTGGATATCGTGATACCCGACGCGGGCTATGTGTTCAGGAACAAGGATAAACTCAAGGCCTACTTCATAACCCACGGCCACGAGGACCACATAGGGGCGCTGCCTTTTATCCTTAAGGAGGCAGAGGCCCCTGTTTACGGGACCGCTATGACGATAGGGCTTATTGAGGAAAAACTAAAGGAGTTCTCCTTGTTGGGCGGCGCGTGCCTTGAGACCGTCAGGCCGAGGGATACTATTTCCGCCGGGGATTTCAACGTTGAATTCATAAGGGTAAGCCATTCTATCGTGGACGGGTGCGCCCTCGCGATAAGTACCCCGCTTGGCGTCGTCGTGCACACAGGGGACTTTAAGCTTGACCAGACCCCTGTTGACAACGAGGTGCTGGATTACGCGAGGTTCGCGGAATACGGCGAAAAAGGGGTGCTTGCGCTCCTGTCGGATTCAACCAATGTTGAAAAAGAGGGCTTTACTCTCTCGGAAAGGGAGATAGGCGCAAACCTTGAGGATATCTTCGGAAAGACATCGGGAAGGATAATAGTCGCGGCATTTTCCTCAAACATACACAGGATACAGCAGGTCTTAAACGCCGCGGACAAGTTCGGCAGGAAGGTCGTATTAAACGGCAAAAGCATGGTCGCAAACGCAAGGATTGCCGGCTGCCTCGGATACCTTAACGCCCCGGACGGGCTGGTCGTGGACCTGAAGGAGCTTTCTAACCTCCCGCCTCAAAGGACCGTGCTTCTCACCACGGGGAGCCAGGGCGAGCCGATGAGCGCCCTTACGAGGATGGCCCTTGACGACCACAAGCACCTGAAGGTGCTGAAGGGCGACACCGTCATACTCTCGTCAAAGTTCATACCCGGACACGAAAAGGCCATAACGACCATGATGAACCACCTTTACAAGAGGGGCGCGCGCGTCATATACGAAAAGGTCTCCGAGGTGCATGTCTCGGGGCACGCGAGTCAGGAGGAGCTTAAGATAATGATTAACCTGGTCAAGCCCAAATACTTCATGCCCGTGCACGGGGAATTCAGGCACCTTGTCATGCACTCGGAACTCGCACAAAAGACCGGCATCCCGGAGCAGAACATAATGGTGGCAGAGGACGGCGATGTGGTTGAATTAGGCCGGGAGGGCTGGACCAAGAGGCAAAGGATAGACACCGGAAGGATCTTCGTTGACGGCAAGGGCGTGGGCGACGTAAGCGAGGTCGTGCTTAAGGACAGGCGGCACCTGTCTCAGGACGGCATGGTGCTCGTTGTAATGGCCATAAACAGCTCTACCGGAGAGCTTATCTACGGCCCCGACATAATAACGAGGGGGCTTGTGCTTGAGGCGGAAAGCCCGGGTCTTATGGAAGGCGCAAGGGCCGTTGTGCTTGGCACCCTCGCCAACCTTAACAAAGAGGCAAGGACAGAGGAGCCTGAGGTAAAGGAAGAGATAAGAAGGGCCTTGAGGAAGTTTTTCAACAAGAGGCTTGAGAGAAGGCCCGTGATACTGCCTGTGATAATAGAGATATGATTTTTTTGGAGATTGAGGCAATGGCATGAATACGGGCATGGTTTATTTCGCGGACCTAAGGACAAGCGTAAAGAGGAACCTCTTTGACAAGATTGACGAGCTTCTGAATTGCATCGGCATGGGGAAGATGTTTAAAAAAGGCCAGTTGGTCGCCGTAAAACTCCACTTCGGAGAAAAGGGAAACACCTCGTTTATAAATCCGATATTCGCCGCAAGGGTCGTGGACGGGATTTCCTCCACAGGGGCGCTTCCGTTTCTAACCGACACAAGCACCCTTTATATAGGCACAAGGGCAAACGCGGTTTCGCATTTAAAAACCGCGGTTGAAAACGGATTCGGCTATTCAACCGTCAAGGCCCCCGTCATAATCGCCGACGGGCTCAGGGGGGATGACGGGGAGCATGTGGAGGTCAACGGGCGGCATCTTAAGGAGGTGAAGATTGCGCGGGCGATTTCAGAGGCGCACGGGCTTGTTGCGCTTACGCATTTCAAGTGCCACGAGATGACGGGCATAGGAGGCGCGCTTAAAAACATCGGCATGGGGTGCGCGGCGCGGGAGGGAAAGCTAACGCAGCACTCAAAATGCGCCCCTCTGGTTGACCCCGGGTCCTGCACCGCATGCGGCGTTTGCGCCCTTAACTGCCCGGCGGACGCGATAGACGTCGGCGCCGTTGCCGTGATAAACGACGGGTCCTGCATCGGTTGCGGGTACTGCATAGCGGTATGCCCTGAGGCGGCCATAAAGATACAATGGAACGAATCAACGATTAATCTTCAGGAAAAAATGGCGGAGCACGCTTACGGGGCGCTTAAAGGCAAAAAAGGCAAGTGCGCGTTCCTCTCCTTTGTAATGCATGTCAGCCCTGAATGCGACTGCTACGGCCATTCCGACGCCGCGATTGTCCCTGATGTGGGCATACTCGCCTCAACTGACCCTGTTGCGATTGATCAGGCCGCGGCAGACCTCGTAAACGCAAGGCAGGGCATCCCCGGCACGGCCCTCGGCCCTGACAAGGACGCGCTTAAGCCCGGATCTGACAAGTTTAAGCGCCTGCACCCGGATGTGGACTGGACAGTGCAGCTTAGGCACGCGGAGGAACTCGGCCTTGGCAGCAGAAGATACGAGCTGAAAGAGGTCTTTTAACCGCGTCTGGCGACATGGATGTCTTAAAGTCTTCATTGTTTGGCCGAATCATTAGCCGCGGCCATTGAAGCCATTATGGCAAAAGTTTTTTGCCTTCTTTTTTACAAAAAAAGTAAGTTGATATTGAAAATGCGCTGTGCTAATATTCAGCAGACTCAATAGAATTTAATCTTATATCCTATCAATACGCCTTTTTACGCGCAAGGGGGAAGGTATGGTCAGTGCCTTCAGGAAAAACTGCCTCCTTATTTTTTTAATGGCGCTGCTTGCAATGCCTTTTATCGTGGAGGCGCCGCGGGCGGATGAAAAAGACGACAGGGAGATGGAGCCTGCGCCTGTTGACAGGCCGGGGCACCGGTACCTAAGGGAGCCCGGGCAGTTTAAGCGCACCTTGTTCGGCTTCATAGACCCTACCCCTGACGTAACCTCTCTTCAGTTCCTGCCAAAAGACTCCTACGGGTTCGTTGACTGGGTAAAGGCGATAAGCGAGGGGCTTATATCCCCGAAGGGCTCGCTGGATAAAGACGCAATGGTTGAAGAGGCGCTGCCGCCCGGGGCCTCTGACAACGTGCTCATCAAGTCAAAATTTGAGTTCATGCCGGATGTCATGTTCCCGCACTCAAGGCACACCGTGTGGCTTAAGTGCGGCGTGTGCCATCCGAAGATCTTTGCCTCAAAGGCGGGGGAAACCCCTGAGCTTTCAATGACCGGCATATGGAAGGGACGCTTCTGCGGCAGATGCCACGATAAGGTTGCATTCCCCATAAGAAACTGCTTTAAATGCCATTCGGTTCCAAGGCAGGTTAAAACAGAGGCGGCACCTTAAGCCGTCTTACAGGACCAAAAAGACCCTGCCTGACCAGCATGAAAGACCATGAAAAAACAACCCCGGACATTCAACAGAGCGCGATAATTCTTGACATTAAAAACAGGTTCAGGAAAACCGGGTTTAATGGGTTTTCCGACGAGGAGATGCTAATATTCATTCTAAGCTATGCCTCCAGAGACTTAGGTTTTATACTTGAGACATCGCGTAATCTTATAAAGAAATTTGCGAACCTGAGAGGCGTGCTTGATGCGGACATGGATGAGATTGCCTCAAATGAAAAGACCGCCGGTCAGACGGCGGCGCTCTTAAGGCTGCTTAAAGACGCGTCTACGGAGTGCCTCAGACAGGGCGTGCTCGGCAAAAACGCGCGCGCAGGCCGGAAAGACCTCCTTAACTACCTTACCCTTGTCCTGTCGGGCGAAAAGGTTGAAAAATTCATGGCGATTTATCTGGGTTCAAGGGATGAGGTAATCGCTATTGAGCTTTTGCATGAAGGCACCATAAACACAACCGCGGTTTATCCGAGAAAGGCTATTGAGCTATGCTACAGGCACGGGGCAAAGGGCATAATATTCATACACAACCATCCAAGCGGCGACGCTACGCCGTCAGAGGTCGACCGCCAGCTTGCAAAGGCGCTTGACGCGGCGGCCGGGTCCTCTGGCATCAAGGTGCACGACCACCTTATTATAGGAAAAAAAGGGCATTTCAGCTCAATGGAAATGGGTTTTTGACCGGACGCGCCCCGTTGTCATCGTAAAATTCACGCCCGGCAATGCGGCGTTTGCTTGGCGAAAAAGAAAGGTTTGCGTTAAATAATGAATAAGCTACCTGATTTGTTCGCGAACAACCGGGACTGGGCTTTTTCAATAAAACAGAACCAGCCGGATTTTTTCAAAACCCTGGCAAGGCAGCAAAGTCCGGATTATCTTTGGATCGGCTGCTCTGACAGCAGGGTCCCGGCGAATGAAATAGTAGGGTTGATGCCCGGGGAATTATTCGTGCACAGGAATGTTGCGAACCTTATCGTACACAGCGATATGAACTGCCTGTCGGTTATTCAATATGCGATTGAGGTTTTAAACGTGAAACATATCGTGGTCTGCGGTCATTATGGCTGCGGCGGCGTGATAGCGTCTTTGGAAGAAAAAAGGCACGGTTTGATTGACAACTGGCTCGGGTACATCAGGGATATTTATCTGCGGCATCAGGATGAGTTAAAAAGATGCAAAAGCAGGGACTCTCTTACAAATCGTCTTTGCGAGTTGAATGTGGTCAGGCAGGTTTATAATGTTTGTTGCACGACCATGGTTCAGGACGCATGGGCAAGAAACAGAAAAGTCACCGTGCACGGCTGGATATACGGCATAGAAGACGGACTTTTAAGGGACCTTAATGTTTGCGTTGCTGGAAAAAAGGATTATATGCGGATATTCAAAAAACAACCCTGAATCTGCTGGCTTGCCCGGGGAAATCCCCTTAATAAATCAAGGCGCTTCAACTGCCGGCAAAAAGACCTTAAAAGTCGTTCCCTTGCCCTCCATGCTTTCAACCTTTATCCATCCCTTGTGCTTCTTTATAATCCCGTAGACAACGGCAAGCCCGAAGCCCACGGCCTCCCCGTGTCTTTTTACCGGTGAAAACGGCTCAAACACATGTTCAAGCGCAACGCTGTCCATGCCGATGCCCGTATCGGCTATTGTAACGCAGACCGCCCTGCACGGATATGCGTCCGGGGTGTCTGGAAAATCCTGCCTTTTAACCTCAACATCCTCCGTCTTTATTGAAAAACTCCCTCCCTCCGGCATGGAGTCCCTCGCGTTTACGGCAAGGTTCATAAGAACCTCCTCCATGCCTGCCGCATCCGCCATGCAATCGCTGAGCAAGGGCGGGAAGGCGGTGCTTATTGTTATTTCAGGGCCGACAATGTTTTTTATCATGGCCAGAAGCCCCTGCATGAGGAGGTTCAAATTAAGCCTTTTAAGCTCAACCGGCAGGCTCCTGCTGATTAGCGAGAGATGGCGCGTAAGCGTTGTGGCGTGCCTGATTGAACTCATAATGCTCACAAGCCTCTGGTGTGCGGGGTGTGTCGGGTCCATGTCGTCCATCACAAGCTCAACATTGCCCTGTATGTTTGTAAGGACATTATTGAAATCATGGGATAACCCGCTTGAGAGCCTGCCGATTGCCTCCATCTTCTGGGACTGGCTTAAGCGCGCCTGTGTTATCTCTTTTTCCTTTTCAGCCTTTTTCCTCTCTGTAATGTCCCTTAACGTGCCCGTAAAGCAGGTTGTATTGTCTATTGAAAAACTCGTTATGACAAGCTCAACCGGAAATACGGTGTTGTCTTTCTTAATGCCCTGCACTTCAACCACCCTTCCCAGTATGTTTGTTTTCCCTGT
This sequence comes from Deltaproteobacteria bacterium, assembly GCA_038041305.1. GTDB lineage: Bacteria > Desulfobacterota > GWC2-55-46 > GWC2-55-46 > GWC2-55-46 > JBBTGV01. Next base: position 7,481 of record JBBTGV010000062.1, read on the forward strand.
GCCAAGAAACCTTTTAAGCCCAACGCTGTGGGCGTCCCTGTATTGCTCGGGCATAAGTCTTGTAATCTCAAGGCCTAACATCTCGCCTGGGCCGTATCCGAACATCTTCTCCGCGCTCGGATTGCAGTCAAGCACCTTGTCTTCGGCACAGGCGAGTATTATCGCGTCAAACGCATTGTCGTGCACAAGCCGGTAACGCTCTTCGCTTTTCTTCAACTCGTTTTCTACCGCGCGCTTCTCGTCAAGGAGTCTTTGTAGCCCGCCCTGCTCCTCCCTTAATCTTTCCTCCGCCCCCTTAATCTCCGCTATAAGCCGTAAAAGCGGCCTTAAAAGGAAAAGATACAGTATCGGTGAAAGGAATATTATGAGAAGGATCGGATCAAGTATGATGTATGTGCTGGACGGCAGAGGGGGAAGCGAAAAGAGGAGCGCCATGACAATCCCCTCTGCTATGAATATTGCTGCTGCGAGGATAAAAATTAGCCGTATTGGAGAAGTGCGCGTGTTCATTTTCCGGGGCCGCAATAAAAAATAAAAACAATTTCTTGGATGTTGTGGATTTGACCTAAGAGAAATATATATATAATGTAGCATATTGCGCGTTTCAGGCAAAGTTTTATAATCTTACCGCCTTATTTTACTGAACAAAGCTCAATTTCCCAAAAAAGGAGGTTTTTATGAAAAGACTGCTTTTCGCGGGCATGGCCTGCGGCATATTGTTGCCAGCTATTGCCTCGGATATCCAAACGGCACGGCCTCTTATGTGACGGATGCCGCGCCATTCTGCGCATCCTGCCATTCTTCCGTCAAGGCCGATTACATGCCGGAACTGCCCCTGACATCGCAAAAAAGAAACGCCAGAGGGAAAACACTATTTTCTCTTAAAGCTCCCTTCAATGCCGTCTCCATATATTGAGCTTTCGGACAAAGAGAAAGAGAAAATAATAAATATTGCGCGGCTTATTGACTCAAAGTCGTCAATTGCCCTGAGCGCGCCCATGGTTGTAAAGGCAGGGGGCGAGCTAAAGGTCTTTTTAAAGGCAAAGGGCGGCAACGGCCCGGTTATCGGGGCAATGCTCGTTGACAAGGCCTTAAGGTTCCAGTCAAGGCCTGTTTCTTCAGACGGATGGGAGATTATGGGCGAGCCTGAGGTTTTAGGCCAGGACGGAAAGCCGCAGAAAACATGGCTTGACAAAAGAATAAAGGGACTTGGTAAAAACCTTAATTTTATTATGGTTTTTGATTAGAGGTTTGATGCTGAAAAGGAGGTATTCCCTGAGGCGACTGTCGCATATATACCCTTAAAGCGCCTTCCAAGACAGGCAATTATACGCTTGCGGGGGCATTTCTCTACGGCACTTAAAACACTGACAAGGCGGGGGGTTTTCAGCGGCAGTCAGGAAGGATTCTTTTTTCAGATGAACTTACAGTAAAGGTGAAATAAAGAGCCGTTTAATTTTAATGGCCGCAGGGCATTAATACTGCACCGCTGGTTTTTGCATAAAAACCCTAAAAATTTGCTTTTTTTGGGCCTTAATGTTATAATTGTTACGAAATTTGACTTTTCTACTGTTTTGTTTTTTTAAAGTCCGGGCCTTCTTCTGCCGATATTATTTACTACGACCTGTATAAGCAGGCAATTTCATAGTAATCCGTTTAAATGAGGGCCTCATGCAAATGACCCAGAGCCTACCTTTCAGTCCAGAGCAGATTGAGCTTAAGGAAGAGTCGGCGTCAATCCTTATTGTTGACGACTTTGAGATGCACCTTGAGCTTATGACCACGATCCTTGAGATGGAGGGCTACAGGGTCATATCCACAAATGACACGAAAGAGGCCATTTCCCTTGCCACCGCCAATTCCCCGGACCTCGCGATACTTGACGTTATGATGCCGGGCATGAACGGCTATGAGCTTTGCAAAAGGCTTAAGGACATCTTCAGCAAAAAATTCTTCCCCATAATACTTGTAACCGGGCTGAGCCAGCTTGAGGACAAACTGACGGGGCTTGAGGCCGGGGCAGACGACTTCTTCCCCAAGCCGTTTAACCCCAAGGAAATCATCGCCAAGATAAAATCCCTCATAAAGCTAAAGAGGCTTCAGGACGAGCTTGACCATTGCGAGGACATAATATTCACGCTTGCTGTCGCTATAGAGGCGAAAGACACTTATACGAAAGGCCATTCAGAGCGCGTAAGCACCATTTCCGTTGAGATGGCCCGGGCAATGGGTCTGCCCGACAGGGAAGTGCTCAACATAAAAAAGGGCGGCATCCTTCACGATATCGGAAAGATCGGACTGCACGAGAATATCCTCCACAAAAAAGACCTGCTCTCCCCCGAAGAACTTGAAATAATAAGGCGCCACCCCGCAACCGGGGTTGAGATATGCAAGCCGCTTTATTCCTTTAGGCAGGTGCTTCCGGCAATCAGGTCTCATCACGAGAGATGGGACGGAATGGGCTTCCCAGACGGACTGCATGGGGAGGACATACCGCTTTCAGGCCGTATTATCAGCATAGCCGACACATTTGACGCCATGGTGTCAATGAGGCCGTACAGGCCCTCGTTTACGGTTACGCAAACCTTAAACGCCATGAAGGCGGAATCCAAGATGGGCCAGTGGGACCCCGCGCTTCTCAGCAATTTTTTTAAGCTTGTTGAATGCAGCGAGGATTTCATTGAGCGGCTTTATTCGTTAAACAACGGCTAAGGCGTCTCAAAGCGCGTTGTTAAAAAACTCCGCCATGTTAGACGGGGTTTTTTAATGCTTCAATAAAACAAAAAAAGGAACTTCGGATGATCAAGGTTGCGATAGTAGGCGCGGGAAGCGGCGGCTCGGCCCTCCTGGACCTCTTTAAGGTGAACGGGGAGGTAAAGGTCGTCGGCATAACCGACAAGAGGAGCGACGCCCGCGGCCTTGACATGGCACGGACCCTTGACGTAACGGTCATTGACGGCATTGAGGGGCTTCCCTCCTGCGGGCCTGAGATAGTCATAAATACGACTGGAGACCCTTCGGTAAACCAGCGGATAAGGGCGGCCTTCTCCAACGACATAGAGATAATAGAAGGCCGGGGGGCAAGGCTTTTATGGGAGCTCGTTGAAAGGCAGAAAAGGGCAAAAAACGATTTAAGCGTTTTATACCAGAGCAGCCTATACATCTCCCGCGCGAAAAGCCTCAAGGAATGCCTGCACCTTGTGCTTAAAAGCGCGATGGAGCTTACCGAGACAAAGGCCGGCTCAATCGCACTGACTCAGGGTTCCGAGATGGTCATGGCGGCCCAGCTCGGGCTTGAACCCGCGTTTTTCAAGCAGCCCCGATGGGAGCCGCGCGATAACGGATTAACAGAGCAGATAATAAAAAAGGGCGAGCCAATTGAATTCAACGACATAGATGAAAACCCTCTTTTTAAGGGCACGGATGTGGCTAAAGGGAACATAAAGGCGATACTTGCGGCCCCGCTCCTCGTGAACGGAGGCACTATAGGCATACTTTACCTTGATGACTTCAGGCCGAGGAAATTCACGGAAAGGCACAAAAGCCTGATAAAGGTCTTTTCCTCGCAGGTCGCGTACGCGATAGAGAGATTCAGGCTCCTGCACGACCTTGAGGAGTCCGTAAGCGAGCTTGAGGGCATATTCTCCGACTCGGAGGACATGATAATCGCGGCGGACAACGAGGGCGGCATCTTAAAGTTCTCAAAGGGAGGCCAGAGGATACTCGGTTATTCGCAAAATGAGGTTTTGGGGAAAAACGCAATTGAGTTTTACAGGGAAAAAGACGAGCGCCTGAACATAATGAAGACCCTGAAGGAAAAGGGCGCCGTCTACAACTATGAAACCGTGCTCTTAAGGAAAGACTCCACCCCGGTTGACATTAGCCTCACCATATCGCAGCTCCGGAACAAAAGCGGCGTTGTAATAGGCACGGTCGGCGTAAGCAAGGACATAACGCAGGAGAAGCGCTTAAGAAAAGAGCTTGAGGAATTAAACAGGGGCCTTGAGGACAAGGTGTTTGAAAGGACAAGGGAGCTTGAGAGGACGAACAGGGAATTAAAGCGCGCAAACGAGCTTAAGGGTAGATTCATCGCGAACGCAAGTCATGAGCTAAGGACCCCGCTTCATTCAATAATAGGGTTCTCGGAGGTGCTTATGCAACAGGGCTTCGGCGCGTTGAACGAAAAACAGGCCAAGTTCGTAAATACGATCGTCACCTCCGGCAAACACCTCCTGCACCTTGTAAACAACATCCTTGACCTCGCCAAGATTGAGGCCGGCAAGGCCCAGCTCTCCTATGAAAAATTCATCCTGAGGGACACGATTGAAGAGGTCTTCGCCGTCATCCGTCCGCTTGCCGAAAGAAAACAGATAAAGGTAGACATCTCCGTTGAGTCTATCCCGGATTTTACGGCGGACAAGGTTAAATTCAAGCAGGTGCTCTACAATCTCTTAAGCAACGCGATAAAGTTTACGCCCGAGGCGGGCGGCGTCGGCATAAAGGCAGAGCGCATCGTAAACGACGGAAGGCTCCTGTGGGCCCCGAAGGCGCAGGAGTTTTTAAAGGTCTGCGTGTGGGACACCGGCCCGGGCATAAAGCCTGAGAACAGGGAGAAGATTTTTGAAGAGTTTGAACAGCTTGACCCCTCAAAGGCGACCGAGGGCACGGGCCTGGGGCTTTCCCTCACGAAAAAACTCATTGAGATACACGGCGGGCATATCTCTGTCGGAGAACGCGGCGGCGAAAAGGGGTCTGTCTTTGAAATATACCTCCCTTTTATCTCCATGGAAAGACAGGCATTCCCGCCGAGAGAGGCCTCAACACAGGCAGGGGCGGTAGAGGAGACAAAAGAGGGCAAGGCGCTTGTGCTGGTCGTTGAAGACGATCTCCCGACGGTTGAGCTTCTGACCATACACCTTACGCAGGCAGGCTACAGGGTTGCCCACGCCTACGACGGGGAGGAGGCCATAAGAAAGGCGCAGGAGCTGAAGCCGTTTGTCATTACGCTTGACATCATGCTGCCGAAAAAGGACGGGTGGGAGGTGCTGCAGGCGCTTAAGGCGGACCCCGGGACAAAGGACATACCCGTCGTAATACACTCCATAATAGACAACGCGGAGCTTGCCTTTGCCCTCGGCGCCACGGACTATCTCATAAAGCCGGTTGATCAGGCAACGCTGCTTGAGAAATTAAAGGGCCTGACGCAGGAATCAAAGAAAAAAAGATACCCGGTGAGCGTGCTCCTTATATCGTCAGACCCCTACACGAGGGACTCGTTTTACAGGTCGCTCAAGGACGAAGGTATGCTCCTGCATTCAGCCGAGGATGAGGAAGACGGCGTTGAAATGGCCATTGCAACTCGGCCCAATGCGGTGATTGTTGATGTTGAAAAGCCCGAGAAGGGGTTTAACTTTGTGAAGATATTCAGGGAAAACCCCTTTTTGAAGGAGATGCCCGTATTCGTGCTCACGTCAAAAGAATTTCTGCCCGAGCATAGGCAGATACTCACCGGGCAGATGGAGAGGATTTTGAGCAAGGACGCCTTAAGCTCGGGCGAGCTTGTAAACCATCTAAGAAACCTTGAACTCCTTTATCCTGAGAAGGCGGGGCTCCTTGACGATGTTACGATGCTCTTTAACGCGAGGTATTTAAGGATACGGCTCGGTCAGGAGCTGAAACGCTCTTCAAGGCACAAGATACCCCTCGTGTTCATGCTTACCGACATTGACAACCTTGACAGGTATGTCTCAAGCAAAGGCGAATACTACGGGAATCTCGTGCTGAAAAAGACAACCGACCTTATCAAAAGAAACATACGCGGCTCGGACGTGCTTACCAGATACGGGAGAAACACCTTTGGATTAATCCTCACGAACACGCTCGTTGACTCCGGCGTTGTGCTTGCCAAGAGGTTTTTGTCCACAATCTGCGACTATCCGTTCCTGTTTGAAGAGGCGCAGGAGGGCGGACGGTTCACCTTGAGCGTCGGCGCCTCTGTTTACGGCAACCAAAATATTGAGGCCCTTATACAGATTGCGGAGGCCGCGCTCTTTAACGCAAAGAGCAAGGGCGGGAATAAGATAGAGATATTCCACGACCTGCCCAAGTAGCCCTTCAAAAAACCTGCCCTGTTGTGCGCCAAAAACCAGTCATAAAACCGTCTTGGTTGTTTTATAAGCCCCTTTTCATTCTGCTGGTCAACGCCCGATACTGTAGTATAATGAGCCCTGAAGAAACAAGGGGTGTTTAAGCTCATGAGCGAGACGTCAAAATGCAGGGAACGGTTAAGAAAGTATTGCGTTGGCTATGGACTGGATGTGGGTTACGGCGGGGACCCGATAGTCCCTTCTGCCATTACAATGGACATGCCCACCCCCTATACAAAAGTCGGCCCGGGCGCGCCCCTTAATTTGGGCGGGGACGCAAGGGACCTGAAATGGTTCAGGGACGATGTGCTGGATTATGTTTACAGTTCTCATCTTCTTGAGGATTATATTGAAGACGACATGAAGACGGCGTTGATGGAATGGCTGCGGGTTATAAAACCAGAAGGTCATCTTATCCTTTATTGTCCCGTAGAGGCGGTATACCGCAAACACTGCGATAAGGCGGGCGAGCCGTATAATTTATCCCATAAGTATAAAGATTTTAATTTGGATTTTGTAAAAAGGCTTCTGAAAGAATTGGGGATAAAACACGCCATAGCGCATGAAAACCCCTTGGTGGATGATTATAGCTTTGAGATCGTAATTAAAAAAAAGGGGGCTTACGGCGGCGTAAATACAAAGGGGCGCGGAAACTGCGGTTTAAGTCTCGTAAAAAACCTGCTTAGAAGGATTTCCCCAAACAAAAACATGTAAAAAATTTACACCCTGACCGATGGTTTGCCTCATCATACCTTGTTGAATGGGGCAAATATGGCCATCAAAATACCCCGCCGCTTAATGAACAAGAAGATTTCTCTATGCTTTGTAAATTTTATGTGATATGCTTTACATCTATTTAAGTCGGTACCCTCCGGTCGGTGCCCGCGGTGACATGGGTGACTACTCTCTTTTAAACCTCACTCCTCACAACCTTAATCCATAATGGCCTATATCGGCCCAATGACCTTGGGTAGGCTTTATAACAGGAGCTATTATTATGTCATTTGAAAAACTCGGCCTTCAGGCCGAACTGCTTAACGCCGTAGCCCGCGAGGGGTACGCCACGCCCACTCCAATACAGGCCAAGTCTATCCCGGCGATACTTGCCGGGCGCGACGTCATGGGCGGGGCGCAGACCGGCACGGGCAAGACAGCCGCGTTCGCGCTGCCTATGCTGCAATTGCTTGGCATGGGAGAAAAGGGCCGTCTGCCGCGCGCCCTGGTGCTGACGCCTACGCGCGAGCTGGCCGCGCAGGTGGAGGACAGTTTCAGAACTTACGGCAAATTCCTTCCTCTGCGCTCCACGGTAATCTACGGAGGGGTGGGCATAGGCCCGCAGATAGAGGCGCTTCGCCGCGGAGTGGACATACTTGTGGCTACACCCGGGCGGCTTCTTGACCATGCCGGGCAAGGCACATTGAGCCTCTCAAAGGTAGAGATACTGGTGCTGGACGAGGCAGACCGCATGCTGGACATGGGCTTTATCCCCGACATACGGAGGATATTAAAGCTCCTGCCTTTGAAACGCCAGAACCTGCTCTTCTCCGCCACCTATTCAGACGAGATAAAGGCCCTGGCGGACGGCCTGCTCCACAATCCTGAATTTATAGAGGCGGCGCGCCGTAATATCGCGGCAGAGACCATTTCTCAGATGGTGCATCACGTGGGGCACACGCGTAAGCGCGAGCTTCTCTCCCATCTTATAAAGGGCGGAAACTGGAACCGTGTGCTTGTGTTCACGCGCACAAAACACGGGGCTAACCGGCTCGCCACACAGCTGATGCGCGACGGCGTGAGCGCGACGGCGATACACGGAAATAAAAGCCAAACAGCCCGTATGCGCGCCCTTGCGGACTTCAAGAAAGGGGCTGTGCGCACGCTGGTGGCAACAGACATCGCCGCGCGGGGCCTTGATATAGACAGCATCCCCTATGTGGTCAACTTTGAGCTTCCGAATATCCCGGAGGACTATGTCCACCGCATAGGGCGCACAGGACGCGCCGGCGCTAACGGGGCCGCTGTTTCGCTCGTATGCGCCGAAGAAGGGGACCTGTTGCATAATATCGAGAAGGTCCTCAGGCACAAGATAAATGTTGAGACGGTCGCTGGCTTTGAGCATGAAAAAAAGCCCGTTGCGGACGCAAGGTATACTCCTGCGCCGTGGCAGAGGGCAAGGCCTCGGCAGACGTCCTGATAGACCTGCCGTGAATGCATATGTTGCGTAAAACAGACGCCCGTTGCTTAATGCAACGGGCGTTTTTTATACAACCAGCAGTTTTCTGCACGGCAAAGACTCGCGGGCAAGCACAACTGGCGGAGAGGGGGGGATTCGAACCCCCGGTAGAGTGTTACCCCTACAACTGCTTAGCAGGCAGCTGCCTTCGGCCACTCGG
>JBBTGV010000063.1:0-39406 GCA_038041305.1 Deltaproteobacteria bacterium
GATCTTCCACGCGATTGTGCGGAAGAACTACGGCTGCACGCATTTCATCGTCGGAAGGGACCACGCAGGGGTGGGCAATTACTACGGCACATTTGACGCGCACTATATATTTGACGAGTTTGATGCTCAGGCAATAGGCATTACGCCGATGTTCTTTGACTACACCTTTTTCTGCAAAAAGTGCGGCAGCATGGCCTCGTACAAGAGCTGTCCCCACGACTCGTCGCAACATATAACGCTTTCAGGCTCAAAGGTAAGGGAGATGCTCCGTTCAGGCGTATGCCCCCCGCAGGAGTTTTCAAGGCCCGAGGTTGCAAAGATACTTATTGAGGCCATGAGGCCTGAGGACAAGAAACCCGCCTGACAGGGCAGGCCGTATTTTAATGTTTATGGGCGTTAAAGATTCTTTGGGCATTGCCGATATCTAATAGGTGTAAAAACAGCAATATGCGGGAAACTTTTCAATGCGAGTTTCCCGCAGGATTTTTTTAAAAACTTCCCATTGGCAATAAACTACTTTTTATAACAAGTTGTTTTATTTAACAAATATAAATGCCATTGACGCCATTATTTTATCGGCAGAGGCCGGTAAAATGCAAAAGAGCGTCAGGCATAAACTTGTCCCTGCTGGTTTAAGCATGGAATTGACAGGTGAGGCATGACAGGCATTTCAAGAGAATTTCTATTAAAGGCAGAGGCCCTATCCAAGGAGCTTTTTGATTTAAGCGATTCAATAAAGCTTGAGCCTGAGACAGGGCTTAACGAGCATAAGACCTCTCAAAAGCTTAAGGGTTTTCTTAAGAACAGGGGTTTTAATATCAAGGAAGGCGTGGCCGGCATGGAGACCGCGTTTTCGGCGTCATTCGGGGGCAATCGCCCGAGGATTGCGCTCTTTGCGGAAATGGACGCCCTGCCGGGAATCGGACACGGCTGCGGGCACAACCTGTCCGGCGTGGCTTCAATAGGGGCCGCGGCCGCGCTCAAAGAAGCCCTGCCAGACCCCTTTGAAATGGGCGAGATTATCGTGCTCGGAACACCGGCAGAGGAACTCGGCATAGGAAAGATTGAATTCGTAAAGGCGGGCGTTTTTGACGGGATTGACGCCGCGATGATGGTGCACGCGTCGTCAAAGAGGTGCGCGGTAAAGCGCTTTTTGGGGCTCGTCCGCCTTAACTTGGCGTTTAGCGGAAAGGCAAGCCATGCCTCGGCCTATCCGGAGCAGGGCGTAAACGCCCTTGACGCGGTGATCCTTACATTCAACGCGATAAACGCCCTAAGGCAGCAGATCCCGTCGGATTGCAGGGTGCACGGCATAATCACGAACGGCGGAAGGGCGCCGAACATCATACCGGAAAAGGCGGAGGCAGGCTTCTACGTAAGGGCAGGCGACATCCCCGCGCTTCTTGAGCTTAAGGAAAAGGTCATAAGATGCGCCGAGGGCGCGGCAATCGCGACCGGGACAACCCTTGAGGTGAAAGAGGTGGGCGACATGAACGCGCCCATGAAGATAAACAATGCGTTTGCGGGCGTCTACAGGAGGGCGTTAAACTCGCTCGGGCTTAAGGAGTCTCCGGAGCCTGCCGAGAAAAATCTCGGTTCCTCGGATATCGGCAACGTGTCCCGGATAATCCCGGTGATACACCCGCAGGCGCCGATACGAGAGGGCATAAACATCCATACGCCGGAGTTTGCCGACGCGACCGCATCAGCCGAGGGGCACGGCGCGCTTTTGGAGGCAGTCAAATGCATGGGGCTTACCCTTATTGAGCTTTTCTACGAAGCCGGGGCTTTAAAGGACATAAGGCGGGATTTTGAGGAATCTCCTTTTTAAGGAAGTATAAAATGGATATCCGGTTTTTTAGGCGCAAAAAGGTCCTTATAAGGCCTTCCTACCAGATTAAACTCGCGCTTGCCTTCTTCATATACCTCGCTGTCTACTCAGTCATCCTCGGGTTCGTGATATTCTTCCCGCTGTACGTGGATATCCATATCGCATCGGACATGAATGAGGCCCAGCGGATTTCCACGATTGTGCTTTATCTCCACAAGAGGGTATGGGCCGGGCTTTTCTTAGTCTCATTGCTTGCCGGGGTCCACGCCATATATTCAACGCACAAACTCGTCGGCCCTATGTACAGGTTTGAAAAAATGGTTGAAGCCATGATTAAAGGCGATTTGAGGCACCGCGTATCCATAAGAAAGGGCGATGAATTCAGGGCAATGGCGGGGCTTTTAAACCGCCTCGCGGATTCGCTTGAAAGGTCAATGGAGGATAAAGAGAATATGAAGAAGGAAATTACCGAGGGCCTCGCATCAATTTCAGCCTCTCTTGACGCGCATCCGGACGCGTATCCGCAGGGCATTAAGGATTCGTTTAAGCGGCTTCGCGACTCCGTCAACGCTCATTAAAAACCAGCATAGGCTATTAGACCTTATATGAGCGCCTTATCCGCGAAATCAAACGCAAACCATGTAGGGCTTAAGCCTTGTACCGTCCGCGTTGGACACGAGGCCAGGGGTTTCACATTGGTTGAAATGGTCATCGTTCTCGCGATACTTGCCGTGATCGCGGCTGTGGCGATCCCGGGTTACCGGGGGATTGTTCAAAAGGCAAGGGAGACCTCCGCGATTTCATTTCTCAGCTACATAGCCAAGGCCGAGAATATCTACAAGGTAAGCAATATGAATTCAACTTACACAGACGATTTTGAGGAGCTTGAGACCACCGGCGCAATCCCCTTGTCCGAAGGCACGACTACAAGGGTTGAGACGGAATACAGTTTTGATCTGAGCACCGGGGTTGACGCGGACGGCCAGTCAACATGGAGCGTAACCGCCACACCCTTGACCTCCCCTTCAACGTACAGGTGGTTTTATCTTGACCAGACCGGCGCGATCAGATACGCGGTGGGCGGCGTTGCCGGGCCCGCAAGTCCGACGATATAACCCGTAGTCCTTAATAAATCCAAGGCATCCTGTCCCTTGAAAATCACGGCTTCTCTCTGATAGACAAGCCCCGTAAACTGTGCTATATATCAGACTAACTAATCCCTAAAAGGCGGTTTATTGACCTTGACAGAGGTTGCCATGAATGCCGCGATATCGTCAATCTCAGGCAGGCTTTTGTTTTTCGCGCGCTTTTTTGCGGTCTTTTTTGCTTTAATCCCGTTTTGCCTTTCATCCGTTGCTTACTCGGAAAGCCCTCCAGTTGAACTCAGGGTGATTGATTCAACGGGTATTGCGCCCATTGCGGGTGGCAATATCGCGCTTGCAAGGGACGCCGCGATTGAGGACGCCCTCAGAAAGGCTATTGAGCAGGCGGTCGGGAGTTTTATTTCCACGGAGACGATTGTTGAGAATTATCAGGTGCTTTCAGACAACGTACTTGCAAGGTCTGAGGGATACGTAAAGGGCTATTCGGTCTTAAGCGAATTGCCTCAGGGCGCGATGTATCAGGCTGTGGTGCGCGCCACCATCGCGCTCGGCACGCTTAAAAACGACCTTGACGCGATAGGGCTTCTTTACGCGAGGGTTGAGAAGCCGCGGGTGCTTTTCATGATCGCGGAGCAGGCGGGCGTTGACCGTGAGGTGCGGTTCTGGTGGTCCGGGGCCGTTGTAGACCTTTCTGCCACAGAGATTTCGCTTAAGGAGATTTTCATTAAAAAGGGTTTTAACGTGGTTGACATCTCGGCCACCACGCAGGAGATCGGCGCGGCGGGGGCATTTAGGGTTCCGGACATCTCAAATGAGGGCGCAAGGCTTGTCGCAAGAAAACTCAACGCGGAGATTGTGGTCAAGGGAAAGGCGCTCGCGACAGAAGGCCCGAGGACCCCGGGGTCAACAATAGCCCCGTATATCGCGGATGCGGCCGCCGACGCGATAAGGGTGGACACCGGAGAGGTCCTTGCGTCCGCAAAGGGGCACGGTGTGGCAAGGCACATATCCGCCGCGACCGGCGGCATGGACGCGCTTTCAAGGGCCTCTGCCGAGCTTGCTGAAGGGCTTGTTCCCCAGATACTCGCCAAGTGGACCTCGTCAGGCATGGTTAGGTTAACGATAACCGGCATAACCGACTATAATAAGGTTCAGGGGCTTAAGGACATGATTAAAAGGCGGGTAAGGGGCGTGTCCGCGGTTTACCAGAGGCGGTTTGAGGAAGGTGTGGCGGTCTTTGAGATTGAGGCAAAGACCTCGGCCTCTGCGATCGCGGATTCAATCTCATCCTTGCCCGGCTCTGTCATCAAGGTTATAAGCACGACGCAGAACACGATTGATGCCCAATATGGCGCGCAATAGACGTTTCTTTTGTTTTCACGGGACAAACGGAGGTTAGGGTGAATCGGACAGGGATTAAAAAAGGCATTTTAAGCGTATTTTTCCTTTGCGTTGCGTTAATGTTCGTTTATTCGTGCGTAATGGCCCCTCCTCCCCATCCGGGGGTGCCTTATGCCCCGCAGCATACGGTTGCGGTGTTGCCAATATACAATGCGACAAACGACGTGGACGGGCCGAAGATGATTAGGGAGATGGTTGCGGAAAGGCTAAAGAGGCAGAACCACATCGTAAAGCCCATGGGTGAGGTTGACGAGGTTTTAAGGGATCAGATGGGCATTACGCTCGGCTCCCAGCTTGACATGGCAATGCCTGAGAAGCTCGGCGCGGCGCTTGGGGTTGAAAGGCTCGTTTACGGATATCTCTTGAACTTTGAAGAGGTCACGACCGGCGTATATAATGTGAAAAAGGTCCGGCTCGGATTAAGACTCGTTGACGCGTCCACGGGCGCCCTCTTATGGGCCGGCGGGCAGGGCGTTAAGGCTGAGCTTACAAGCGCGGGTCTTATCGGCAGGGGTGTCGCGGTCGCAAAGGACATACAGGAGGCAAGGGAGGGCATTGAGCCTTTTAAATCCATACCGGGCATCTCTGAGATCCCGGGCATAACCAACTGGCAGATAATAGCGGCCGGCAGCGAGGATTCCGTGGGCGAGGCGGCGCTGAAATCCCTCGGCACGAAACTTTTGACAAAGGCCATAGGCGTGCATCTTAAGGCAGAGGCCGAGGCAGTGCTTAACATGATATACCAGCGCTATCTTGAGAGGCCGATTGAAAGGCCGGTTAGACCCCGCCATCCGGATGCCCCGCCTCCGCCGCATTACAGGAGGCCATAACATTATCAGCGTCATCTCCAAAGGAGGTTAGGCATATGGCTTTTTTACGCAAAAAAAATGTGTTGGGATTCATCTCCGCGTTGTCCCTTGCGGGCATGCCGCTGATAGTGTCCTCATGCGCGCCCACTACCTCGGCCGCGGTGCGCGAGGATGTAAGCACCTCCGGCCAGACACAGAGGCTCAGCGAGGCGGGCGCGGACTACAGGGGGCCTGAATACACGGTTGCGATAATGACCTTCGCGAACAGGACCCCGAGCAGGGTCTTGGGTATAGGAGAGGCGGCGACAGAAATCCTTAGAACCATCGTCAAAAAGTCCGGGCTTGAGCCCATAGTGCTCACCGAGGCCGAGATGCGGGAGCAGGAGCGGCTTATTGAACTGCAGCAGACAGGCGCGGTTAAGACCGGGAAAAAATCCGCTGCCGAGGGCTTTGAGTCAATTGATTTTAGGGTTTCGGGCGCAATAACCTCGTATTCGGAGCTTGAGGAGTCCTCGGACGTGCTTATAGCACAGAGCAAAAGCCATATCGCGAGGGTTCAGGTTGACTACGCGCTCGTTGACGTCGCAACCGGGAAAAGCCTGCTTGCCGAATCAGGCATGGGCGAATACAAAAAGACCACGGGCGGCGTGCTCGGGCTCGGCTCAAGGTCAACCGCCGACGCGGGGTTGAGGGAAGGGGCGTTGAGGGACGCGCTGTCAAAGGCAATGACAAAGATGATAGAGCGGCTTAATGCGCTGCCTTTTCAGGGCAGGGTTCTGGCGGTAGAAGGCGCTACGATCGTCATTAAGGCCGGCGTAAGGAGCAAGATTGCGCCAGGGGCGATATTTTCGGTTTTAAGGCCCGGGGCCGACCTCGTTGACCCGGATACCGGCCGCGTCCTCGGAAAGAGGGAGAAAAAGATCGGGGAGCTTATGCTAACCTCCCATCAGGGAGAAAATATCTCGGAGGCAACCGTTAAAAGCGGCGTCGGTTTTGCGGCAGGCGATATGATAAGGGAGATGAAGTAACTTAAGCCGCATGCAAGCCTAAAAAGGAGGTCTTTGAAATGAGGCGCGTTTTTAGTGTTTTTGTTTTGATGCTGTTTGCGGCCGTCTTAATCGCCGGATGCGCGCAGCCAGTGAAAAAATGCGTTTTCCCGGAGGATAACCCGGCGCACCATTATATTCAGGGCATGACGCTTATGGAGAAGGGGAGCCTGCAGGACGCGGAGGCAAGGTTCCAAAGGGCACTCTACTGCGAGGAGGAGTTTTCTCCCGCGCACGCGGGGCTTGCGATGCACGGCGCCATTAAGGCCGCCGGTATAAAGGAGCAGGCGCACCGAAAGGTTGAAATCCAGAAGGCCGAGGGGCATCTTGACGCCGCGGAAAAACACGCGAACACGCCGGAGGACGAATTCGCTCATAATCTCGCGGCAATGCGTTTTTACGCCGCGCTTAAGCCCAATAATAAGTGGCTTAAAGAGGTTGAGGGCGCATATTCAGACGCCATGAAGCTAAGGCTGGACGAGCGAAGGCTTCTTTACTACGACGGTGCAGAGGCGGCGTCCTACTACATGGGGGCCGCGTATCTTGAGGCAAGGGAGTTCCAGAAGGCGCGGGATTCATGGGGCGCGGTGCTTAACGCGAAAAAGGACGGCAAGTGGAACGCCCCGGCCGAGGCCATGTGGAAAAAGACCGACAGGATCGTCCGCGCGCTTGCGGGCATAACCGTCGGGGATGTCGGAAAGGACATTGCCCTGAAGGACTCCGTATCAAGGGGGGACATGGCGGCGCTACTCATTGATGAGCTTAAGATAGACAGGCTCCTTGCGGGCAGGATCCCGGCGCGGTCGGTATCCGACGCGCTCAGACCGAACTTCATCCCCGCGGACATGCTTAACCACGCGTTCAGGGAGGAGGTCTTAACCCTTATGAAGTGGAACTTAAGGGGTCTTGAGCCCATATACGACCAGACCACGAAGGCGTATCTATTTAAACCGGAAGACGCGGTCTCAAGAAAAGAGCTTTCGCTCTCGCTTGAGGACGCGCTTATAAAGATAACGGGCGACGAATCTCTCGCAACCGCCTACATAGGGCACGACAAATCCCCGTTCCCGGATATCCCGGCCACCGCCGCATGGTACAACGCCGCGATGAACATGACCACGAGGGGGATAATGGAGCCGGAGCTTTCAGGGGAATTCAGGCCGAACGACCTCGTGACCGGCGCGGAGGCCGTGCTTTCAATAAGGGTTTTAAGGCAGAGGCTCAACATAAATTAAGGCTATGACGCCGATCTTTACGGTCTCACTGAGAAAAGGAGGCAATAGATGAAAAGACTCTCTCTTTTTGTTTTAACGCCGTTTTTGTTCTTGGCGTTTGTCCTGGCGGCCCATGCACAGTCAATAGAAAGGCCGCCTGAGCTTACGAGGGACGCAAGGCAGGCGTTCATCTCAGGCGCAATCGTGGTTAAGGGGGAGGGGGCGGCGCCATCGGACAAGGCGCTTTCAACGGCCCAGAAACGGATAATGGCGTTAAGGGCCGCGAAGGTCATCGCCTTAAGGGAGGTTGCCGAGATATTGGACGGGGTTACGGTCTCGGGCGAGACGACGGTAGTGAACGCGGCCGCCGAGTCGGACACGGTGAGGGTTGCTGTTCAGGGCATCGTGAAGGGCGCGCAGGTCGTAAAGGAGGTCTACGAGCCGTTAAGCGAGATGGGCACCGTGTATCTCTCCGTGCCGCTTTCGGGGCCGGACGGCGTCATGGCGCAGCTCCTGCCGCAGGTGATGCAGTCGGTGCCTCTGCCGCAGATGCCCGCCTATGCTCCGCCTCCGATCGCCGCTGATTCAATGGACGGGTACGACGGCCTGATAATTGAGGTTATTGACAGGGGCTTCAGGCCGGCTCTTATAAACAGGGTGCTCGCGAAGAACGGAGAGGTCGTCTACGACCCCACGAAGGTAGCGCAGGACATCCTCGTTGAAAGGGGCGCGGCTGAATACACGAACAACCTCGGAAAGGCCAAGGCGCTCCTCTCGGAACGCGGCTCAAAAAATCCGGTCGTAGCCACTGTTCAGGCGATCGTCAAATCAACGGACGTTGAGATATCGCCGGCGGACGCGACGAAGATATTTATTTCAAACCAGAGAAGGAATTTCCTTGAAGGGGCAAAGGTCGTATTCGTCCTCCAGCAATAAGACCATCCATGCATAGCGGCATGCCGCCCCTTTTGCAAGGAAGGGGGCGGCATTACAGCCGGCCTCCCACACAACAATGCAAATATTCTACCGCATCGGAAAAAACGCTATAGAACGCATACGGGTGCTTTACGGCGTGTTCAGGCTCTCCGCTGTCTCTGTCGGCTCATTTGCCTCGCTGCTCGGGAAAACGAACATGGCAAACCGCATCGTTTTCCTGAGGCAGATATACTTCACCGGTTTTGAGGCGATACCGATCATCTCATGGCTTGCGACCATACTCGGCATCGTTATCGTAACCCAGACGCTAAACATACTGCCGCTTGTGGGAAGCGATGCTATAATAGGCGAGATACTCGTGTGGGTCCTCGTCCGGGAGGCGGGCCCCGTATTCGCCTCGGTCATAGTCATCGCAAGAAGCGGCACCGCCATAGCCGCAGAGCTCGGCAGCATGCGGATATCAAGGGAAACCATCGCGCTTGAGGTCATGGGCATTAACCTGACGGGATACCTGATCGCGCCGAGGATACTGGGCACCGCCGTAAGCACGTTCGTCCTTACATTTTATTTTGAGGGCATCTCCGTGCTCGGGGGCTATCTGTTGGCGGGCCTCGGCAAGAGCATAACGTTTTCCGCGTACATAACGAGCATACTCGGCGCGATGGGGCTTCTTGAGGTCGGAGTTTCTCTCTTGAAGAGCGTGCTTTTCGGGCTTATAATAGGCTCCGTATGCGCATATCACGGGCTTAAGGCGGAAAAAAGCATAACCCAGATACCGCAGAAAACCACTGCCGCCGTCATGGGGAGCCTAAGCCTTATATTTTCGCTGAACGCGATTATCACCTTCGTCTTTTATTTTTAGGGCGCTGTCTGAATGAACGGGTTTACGCATGGCCGGCCTGATTGAGTTCAAAAACGTCTGCCTGAGCATGGAGGATGGCAGGCCCATATTTGACGACGCGTGCATTTCGCTTAAGGCGGGCGAGAGGATACTTCTTACGGCGCCCGTGGCCTCCGGCAAAAGCGATTTCGTAAGGCTCATAGCGGGGCTCAGGCGCCCGGAGGGCGGCGCCTTGAACATCCTTGGCGTTGACCTGGCGGTATGCGGCGCAGAGGAGCTTACGGCCGTGCGCGTACGCATGGGATTCGTATTCCAGGAGAATATCCTTATAAGCAACCTAAGGGTGATTGAAAATGTGGCGCTCCCGCTCCTTTATCATCTGGGACAGTCGTATGAGGCGCATATGGAGGCCGCCGAGAGGCTTCTCCTGAGGGCCGGCTTCAGGGGAGACCCGTGGGCAATGCCGGGTCCGCTTCCGTTGTACGTGAAAAAAGAGGTTGCCGTTGCGAGGGCGCTCGCGCTTTCTCCTCAGATCGTCGTGTGCGAGAACCTTACCGAGGCAATGACTGGGAGTGAAAAGGAGTCTCTTTGCGCGCTCCTTGTTGATTATCACGAGGCCGAGCCAGACAGGCTCCTCGTGTTTACGGCTGACGATGCGGGGGACGCGGCCCTGCTAAGGCCGAGCCGGAGGATGGAGATAAGGGACTTTAGGTTCGCAGAGTAACCCATGACCGAAAAGATACGAAAAGACCCGAGGTTTGAAAAACTTGAGATAAAGATAGGCATAATGATCGCCGTCGCGATCGCGGGAATCGTGCTTGTCGTGGCGCTGCTTGGCATTGAAAGGGACCTCTTTACGAAGAAGTTCAGGCTCTGGTTTACCGTGGACTCGGGCGCCGGCTTCGTCGTGGGCATGCCCGTCAAGCTGTCTGGATTTAAGATAGGCAGGGTTAAGAACATTGAGCTTACCGGGCGCGCGGACGTAAAGATCACTCTTGAGATAAACAAAAAATACGAGAAGTGGCTTAGGCGGGGCAGCATCGCAAGATTCTCAAAAGAGGGCTTTATCGGCGAATCAATCGTTGAGATTACCATCGGAAAGACGGACGGCGCTGCGCTTGTTGAGGACGACATGATACCGTTTGAAAAAAGCCGCGGCATTGAGGACATAGTAAACGAGGCAAAGCCCATACTAAACGAGGTAAAAGAGATTATACACTACATAAACGACCCGAAGGGAGACCTTAAGTCCGCGCTCGGCAACATAAGGAAACTTTCTGGAGACCTCGGCGAGACGAGCGTCTCCGTTGGCGAGGCCGTTAATGAGGCTGGACTCCTCATTAAAAAAACATCAACGCTCATTGACGCCGTGTCTGAAAAGGGCATTCCGCTTTTAGACTCCGCCGCGTCAACGATTGAGAATGTTGAGGATTTTTCACAGAGGCTCGGCCCGGCCATTGACCATGTTGACGCAGTGACGACCAAGGCGGCCGCCTCGGTTGAGGGTTTTTCAAGAAGCCTTGAGAACATTGAAAAGATCACCGGGAATTTAAGGGCCATAACAGACACGCTTGCAGAGGACGCGCCGAGGATAAGGGAGATTTTAATTGAAGGCCAGGGGGTGCTTAAGGACACGGGCGCGCTTGTAAAGGGCATGAAAAAGACATGGCCTTTCAGCCTTGCCATGCCAGAGCCAAAGGCGCCGGAACTGATTCCTCTTGACGGTTTTGTTTTGAGGCCGACAGGCGCGGCTATTAACGAGGGGGCCGTTGAATAGGTTTTTTATGCAGAGGGCGTTTTTTGTCGCATCCGTTTTTGCGGCCGCGGCCCTGTGCGGGTGCGCGTCAGGCGTTGTGGCGCCGAGGCCCGGCGCCGAGGCCGCCGGGCTTAAGGCAGAGGCCGCCGCCGCGTTTTTAACGCGCGATTACGATGCCGCGTTTTTAAAGTATAATAAGGCGTTGAGGCTTGACAGGGGACTTGATTTAAGGGTGGATGAGGCCATGGACCTTATAAACATGGGCAGGACCCTTGTTGCAATGGGCAGGTTCGCCGACGCGTTGCAATACGTTAAAGAGGCGGCGGCGCTTGCCGGGGAAATGCGGCAGGATTTGCTTATTTCCGAGGCATACGCGACCCTTGCGAAGACAGCATATTTATCCGGCGACATAGAGGCTGCGTCTCAATACATTGAAAAGGCGGTTGAAACGGACAGGGCGATAAAAAACGAGGACGCGGCGCATTTAAACATCATGGCAGAGTTGCTTATTGAGTCGGGCAGGATAAACGACGCCGAAGAGGTCTTGATGAAAACCCTTAAGTTAAGCAGGCGAAAAGAGGACAATCTTGAACTCGCAAACGCGCTACGCCTTACGGCCGGGTTGAATTTGAGGAAGGGCAGTCCGGATGCCTCGCTTAAGGCGTACATGGAAGCCTATGACGTTGATTCTTTGCTTGGCGAACCCGTTAAGATCGCCTTGGATCTCCTTGGCATGGCCGGGGCTTACGGCATGAAGGGCGAATACAGAGAGGCCTTGAATCATTTTCAGAGGGCTTACATGGCCGCCTCAAGCTCGGGATTCCATGAGGGCTCGCTTAAAGGCCTTGAGGGTTTAATCCAAACGCACACGAGGCTCGGCGAGTTCGGCCTTGCGGGCAAATACGCGGGTGAAAAAGACGCCCTCATAAAAAAGATAAAGGGTAATTAGAAATGGAGAAGATAAGGCCGCGCGTGCTGGTTGTTGACGACGATGAGCAGAATCTGGTGCTTCTTTCCGCCAAGCTTGAGAGGGAGGGCTATGACATAGACAGGGCAAGGAACGGCCTGCAGGCCCTTGAGAAGACCCAAACCTTCAAGCCCGACATAATACTGCTTGACGTCATGATGCCCAAGATGGACGGCTACGAGGTGCTTTCAAGGCTTAAGGCGGGCGATGAAACCAGATACATCCCGGTGGTGATGCTTACGGGCAAGGCGGAGATTGAGGACAAGGTCATGGGCCTTGAGGGAGGGGCGGAGGATTACATAAAAAAACCCTACAGCCTCGTAGAGATAGCCGCAAGGGTGAAATCGCTTCTGAGGGTAAGAGCACTTCAGACCAGGCTCAGGGAGACCGAGAAGATGGCCGCCCTCGGAGAGATTGTTGACGGCATCGCGCACGAGATAAGAAACCCGCTTACAACGATAGGCGGCATCGCGAGGCGGCTCCTTGAGCACGAGAAGGATGAGCAGAACAGGACCTACGCCGTTACCATAATAAAATCCGTTGAACGGCTTGAGAAGATGCTTAAGAGGATAGACGAGTACAAATGGGTGCTGATGACGAATTTTAAAAAGGATGATTTAAACAGGGCCGTTGAGGCCGCGGTTTCCGACATCAGGGCTTTCATGGAGGGGCAGAAGAAGGACATTTCAATTGACGTGAGGCTTTCAGAGGCGCTTCCGTCCGTGAACCTTGATTGCGCAAACCTTAAGAGGGCGCTTTTTAACATCCTCCAGAACTCGGTTGAGGCGATTGATAAAAAAGGGGCGATAGGGGTTACGACCTATGCCTCGGAGGATAATTCCGTCGTCGTTAGGATAACCGACAACGGCTGCGGCATTGACGAGGAGGAAATTAGGAATGTCTTTAATCCATTTCACACGTCCAAGATAGAGGGCGCGGGGCTTGGGCTTACGATAAGCTACAGGATTATACAGGACCACAGGGCAGAGGTTGACATAGAGAGCGTTAAGGGCGAGGGCACGACCGTAAAGATAAAGTTTGCCGCCGTTTAAGGGCTGACCGCTTAAGCGTTAATACTCTTTCCGAAAATTTACAGCACCCCCCGAAAAGGGCCTTTCAGCGGACGGTTAATCAAGATACGGCGGCACGCCGATTTTTAAGACGGTATTTTTATTAAAGTTTTTGTCGTCCCTTTCCGGATGGTCAATGTTGTAATGCAGGCCCCTTGATTCCTTTCTCAGGCCCGCCGCCTTTATTATAAGCTCCGCGATGGTTGCGATGTTCCTGAGTTCCACGATGTTGTTTGTAACGGTAAACGCCCAGTAGTAGGAATTGATTTCAGCCTTAAGCATCTCGGTTCTTCTTTCAGCCCTTTCAAGCCGCTTGTCAGACCTCACGATCCCGACATAATTCCACATAAACCTCCTTATCTCGTCCCAGTTCTGGGAAATAACCACTGCCTCGTCGCTTGCAACCGCGCCCATTGTCTGCCACGGCGCTATGTGAGGCACATCGTTCAAGCCTTCCCTTAAAAGACCGATGGAATGCCTTGCGGCCGTCTCCGCGAACACGAGGGATTCAAGCAGCGAGTTTGAGGCAAGCCTGTTCGCGCCGTGAAGCCCGGTGCAGGCGGCCTCCCCGATTGCGTAAAGCCTTTTTATTGAGGTCCTGCCGTGGGGGTCCGTCTTTACGCCGCCGCATGTGTAATGGGCGGCAGGCACGACCGGGATCGGCCCTTTTGCGAGGTCAAATCCGAACTCAAGGCATTTTTTGTAAATATTCGGAAATCTTTCTTTGATGAATCCGGATTCTTTGTGGCTTATGTCCAGATATATGCAGTCGTCCCCGCTTTTCTTTAATTCAAAATCAATGGCCCTCGCCACAATGTCCCTCGGCGCAAGGTCTGCCATTGGATGGTGGTTTTTCATGAACGCTGAACCGTCTTTCAGCCTCAAGACCGCGCCTTCGCCCCTTAAGGCCTCTGAGACAAGGAAACTCTTTGCCCTTGAATGATACAGGCATGTCGGGTGAAATTGCATGAATTCCATGTTTGAGATCTCGGCCCCTGCCCTGTATGCCATTGCAATCCCGTCTCCCGTTGCCACGTCCGGGTTGCTTGTTATCAGGTAGACCTTGCCGGCGCCTCCTGTTGCCAGTATGGTTGATTTGGCAAGGAAGCTGTCCACCCCGCCTGTGGCCTTGTCAAGGGCGTATGCGCCCCAGACGCAGTCTTCTTCCGCGGGGCCTACGAATTTTGAGTGCGTTATAAGGTCTATTGCAATGTGGTTCTCATAGACCGTTATGTTCTTGTCAGACATGACGGCCGCCGCAAGCGCATCCTCAACGGCCCTGCCGGTCAAGTCCTCCGCGTGCACGATTCTTCTTTTTGAATGGCCGCCCTCTTTGCCGAGGTCAAGCACCGAGGCCCCGTTTACGCTCCTGCTGGAGAACCTGACGCCCAGCTCAATAAGCTCCTTTATCATAAGCGGCCCTTCCCGAACCACCATCTCAACGACATCTTTTTTGCAAAGCCCGGCGCCGCAGTCAAGTGTGTCTTTTATGTGCGCGTCAAAAGAGTCTTCCTCGCTCAGAACCGATGCGATCCCGCCTTGCGCGTAAAAAGTCGCGGACTCGCGGATATCCCTTTTGGTAAGCAGCACGACGCTGCCTGCCCTGCATACCTTCAAGGCAAGGCTTAAGCCGGCAATGCCGCTGCCGATTACAAGGAAATCAGATTTTATTTCCATTTTGCCATGTCATAACATCTTGAATAACATAAGGATATCGTTAAAAATATTTAATTATAATCCGTTTATGACGATATATATTATTGGGAAAGTTTCAGACTAAGACAGTTATGCCGTTTTGTCAATTTTTAAATTACAGCGTGGTTCGCGGCTTGTATTGTAATCAACACGGATTATAGCAGACGGGCAAAAAAACTTGTGCTTTTTGATGTCATGGGTTAGACTTGGTGTGAGGGAGGGTTATGAATAAATTACGCATTGTCGTTGCCTTAACGATGTCCATTGTGTTATGCCCCTTGTTTTTGTCCCTTGCGAGGGCTGATTTTTATAAGTATGTTGACGCCGAAGGGGTAATTCACATAACAAATGTCCCCACGTCCGGAAAATACAAATGGATGATGAGGGAGAGAAAGAATTATGCGATAAAGAGCCTGACATACTACAAGGCGGGCGCAGGCAGCGTTGTCAATAAGGATAAGTATGAAGACCTGATTAAGGACTCTGCCTCAAGATACGGCATTGACGAGAGCCTTATAAAGGCGGTCGTAAGGGCGGAATCCGGTTTCAGGGTGGATGCGGTCTCAGGGGTCGGCGCAAGGGGCCTTATGCAGCTTATGCCTGAGACGGCCGCAACCCTCGGGGTAAAAGACATACACGACCCTCAAGAGAATATTGACGGCGGAACGCGGCATTTAAGGAGGCTCCTGAATGCCTTTAACTGGGATTTAAGGCTCGCGCTTGCCGCATACAATGCCGGAGAAAAGGCCGTTGAAAAATACGGCGCGGTACCGCCGTACGAAGAGACGAGGAATTATGTGAAAAGGGTGCTTTATTATTACAGGCAATACAAGGATTACAACAGATAATTCTAACCCTTCTGTTGCCGTTCACGCCAGACATTAAATTCTTTTTTAAGGTGCATTCATGCGTTCCGATTCAGAAGCCGCCTGCATGTTGAATCTGCCTAACAGCCTATCGCTCCTTAGAATACTCACGGCGCCTGTGCTAATCGTTCTTCTTATCTCGCCCGGGGTTTATTTGAGCGTCATATCCGCCGTCATATTCGCCGTGATCTGCGTGACAGACTGGCTTGACGGCTATATTGCGAGGAAAAGGGGCGCTGTTACGCCGCTGGGCAAGTTCCTTGACCCGCTTGCGGACAAGATACTGATAACAACGGCGTTTATCATGCTGATTCCCCTGGGCAGGGTCCCGGCATGGGTTGTCGCCCTTATCATCAGCAGGGAGATTGCCGTTACGGGCTTAAGGGCGGTCGCGTCAAACATGGGAGTCGTGATGCAGGCAAGCAGGCTCGGAAAATTCAAGACGCTTGCCCAGATAGTCGCCATTACGCCGCTGCTTGTCCACCATACGATATTCGGGATTAATTTCCATCTTCTGGGCACGGCGTTGCTTGTCGCGGCGTTTATCCTCACGATATGGTCCGGGATTGATTATTTTATGAACTTTTTTAAAACCAGTTCGTCCTCTTGATTGACAAAAGCCTCTTCTCAGGCTAATATCTCACCGTAAGTTACATCCCATTTACCAACACATCTTTGGCTTTTTCATCTCAGGGCATTTTTCAAGGCAGGTTTTCTTGACAGGCCGCTAACTCCTTTCGCAAGGGGCAGGCTGTGCGATACAAGCTTCCTTTAACTTTCAACCTTTATATCAGCCTGATACTTTTCGCGGGCTTTGGCGCCCTTGTGCTTCATGATGTCAGGTCAAGCGAACTGCTCCTGATGGAGATTGGTTTCAACGAGGCGGACAGGTTCGCGCAGTCGCTCTTTGACCAGCTTTACACGTCAATGAGGCTTGGCGGCGGAAGGTTTGAGAACAGGGCCGCCATAGAGAGGTTTAAGAGGATGCAGGGCGTTGAGGAGATAAGGATTGTTCACGGGCCGCCCCTTGACAGGCAGTTCGGAGAAGAGCCTGATGAGAAGCCAGGCGATGATTTTGACAAAAAGGCGCTTTCAGGCGAGAAAGTAAAGGAGGTTGAAAGGCGGGACGGATTCAGGGTGGTAAGGTTTGTCCTGCCGATACGGCTTAAGCCAGAGTGCGTGAAGTGCCATAAGGCAATGCCCGGAGACGTCATGGGAGCAGTATCAGTAAGGCTCTCCCTTGATGAATACGAGAAGACGATATCAGCGCACACGAGGGATTTCATTTTCTGGGCCGTTGGCATAATAGGTGCTGTTTGTCTTGCGGTAATCTATTCAATGAACAAAAGGCTTCTTAAGCCGCTCTCAATGCTTAAGAAGAGCGCGGAGGCCATCGCCGGAGGCGATTTGAGCTACAGGGCAAACATAGAGGCAAAGGACGAAATAGGCGATGTCGGGCGCGCGTTTGACTCAATGGCTGAAAGGCTTGACGCCGCAAGGTCGGAGTTGTGCGACCTTAACGAGAGGCACTCAATCCTTATTGAGACCGCGCCCGACGGCATTGTGCTTAAGGACATTGAAACGAGGAAATTCATTGACGCCAACACTGCGGCGCTTTTTTTAACAGGGTATTCAAAGGAAGAATTCGTGGGGCTTCCCGAAGAAAGGCTGTATCCGAGGGAGTTTTTGTCCGCATACAAAAAACTTTGCGAGAGGTGGGCGTATGACGGCAAAGGCTGTTTGTATGACGCGAGGCTTGTAAGAAAGGACTTAAGCTCTATCCCGATTGACATCTCAGCCTCTGTGGTTGAGATAAAGGGCAGGAAATACATGCAGCTGGTATGGCGGGACATATCCGAGAGAAAGGGGCTTGAGGAGGCCGTAAGAAGGCACATGGAGAGGCTTGAGGAGCTTGTAAGACAGAGGACCTCTGAACTTAACAGGTCGCTTGCGGAGCTTGAGGACGCCTACGGGAGGTTAAAGGACTCGGAGCAAAAACTGATTCAGTCCGCAAAGCTTAAATCCCTCGGAGAGATGGGTGCGGGCCTCGCCCATGAGCTTAACAGCCCGCTTGCCGGCATATTAAGCATCACTGAAGTGCTTCTCAGGCGAAAAAACAAGGAAGATAGCGATTACACGCTTCTCATGAAGGTAAAGGACGCGGCAGTCAGGTCAAGGCAGATTATCCTTGACGTGATGTCGTATTCAAGGCCGCTAAGGGAGACATTTGAACCCATTTCGCTTAACAGCGTCGTTGACGCAACGCTCGGGCTTTTCTCGTCCGAAATAAAATCAGGCTCTCTTGAGATATTAAGGGAATCAGACGCGGCCCTGCCCGCGGTATCAGGGAATAAAGGCCAGCTTATGGAGGTACTTCTTAATATAATAAAAAACGCAAGGGACGCGATGCGGGGAAAAGGAAGGATTTTCATAAGGACGAGCCTTGTAAGGCGCGATGACGGGGATTTTTCAGCGATAGAGGTCTCTGATACCGGGCAGGGTATTCCGACGGAGGCGATGGACAAGATATTTGACCCGTTTTTTACGACAAAAGATAAGGGAGGCGGGCTTAACATAGGTCTTGGACTGTCTATTTCAAAAGGCATTGTAACGGGCCACAAGGGAAGGATTGAGGCGTCAAACATAGCCGGGTCCGGCGCGTGCTTCGGGGTGCTGATACCCGTTCTTGCGGATGCGCGGCAAATTAAAAACCAAGGGGGTGAATGAGCATGGCAGAACAAGGACGCAAAAAAATACTAATTGTGGACGACGAGGAGTCTGTCTGCGTCGGCATGAGGGAGATGCTGAATGACGCTGGTTACAGCGCCTTTTATGCGACTGACGGCAAGGGGGCTATTAAGGCCATGGCGGATGCGGAATATTCCCTGATATTTATGGACATGATAATGCCGGGCATGAGCGGGCTTGAGACATTCAGGAAAATAAAGGAGATAAAATCCAGCCAGACGGTGGTGCTATTTACGGGTTTTTTCAAGGAGGCCGATAAGATGATATATCAGGGCATAAAAGAGGGCATGATTGACGTGTTCATAAGAAAACCGTTTTATTCGGATGAGATTATAAACACGGCAAAGAAATACGCTTAAGCGGTTTTCCTATTTTTCTTGAACCCCATAATCAATCTAACCATGTGATTTTTTGCATTTTTTTGAGACTCCTTTGCCCCAAATGCCTTGACATCGCAGACCCTTTCTTATAATATAAAACATGTTGCAGACAAATTTTGTCACTAACGGAAAACCAATAATGACAGACAGGATAGGAGAGCTTTTAGTACGCGAAAGGCTGATTACTCAGGACCAGCTTAAAAAGGCGATTGACGAGCAGAAAAAAAGCGGCGGAAGACTCGGCGCGAATCTCGTCAAGCTTGGTTTTATTACGGAGAAGGAATTAACCGCGTTCTTAAGCCGCCAGTACGGGATCCCCACCATTGACCTCGCCCAGCAGGAAATTGACTCCGAAATAGTAAAACTCATCCCCGAGGATGTTGCCCAGAAGTATCAGGTCATACCCATAAGCAGGACAGGCTCAACCCTTGTCATCGCAATGGCGGACCCGTCCAATATCTTCGCGATAGACGACATAAAGTTTCTGACCGGCTACAATGTTGAGCCTCTCGTTGCATCGGACGCCGCGATAAAGTCCTCAATAGAGAAGAATTATGAAAGCGCTGACATGGGCCTTGAGGGCGTTCTTACGGAGTTTGACGAGAGCGACATGGAGGTCGTAAGGGAGGAGGAGGAGGTGGATTTGACGGACCTTAAAAAGGCCGTTGAGGACGCCCCTGTGGTAAAGCTTGTAAACCTTATCCTTACGGACGCCATCAAAAGGGGCGCGTCCGACATCCACATTGAGCCCTATGAGAAGTCCTTCAGGGTGCGCTACAGGGTTGACGGCCTGTTGCAGGAGATGATGAAGCCGCCCATAAAGCTTAAGAGCGCGATCGTCTCAAGGATAAAGATAATGAGCTCCCTTGATATAGCCGAGAGGAGGCTGCCGCAGGACGGCAGGATAAAGCTCAAGCTCGGGAAGAACAAGGAGATGGACTACAGGGTCTCTGTGCTTCCCACGCTTTTCGGGGAAAAGGTCGTGCTCCGGCTCCTTGACAAAAGCAACCTCCAGCTTGACATGACGAAGCTCGGTTTTGAAGAAGGAGCGCTCAAGAACTTCATGGACGCCATTCACAAGCCGTGGGGCATTGTGCTTGTAACCGGGCCGACGGGAAGCGGAAAGACAACGACCCTTTATTCGGCGCTTTCAGAGCTCAATAAGATTACCGAGAACATCTCAACCGCGGAGGACCCGGTTGAGTTCAACCTCATGGGCATCAATCAGGTGCAGATGCACGAAGACATAGGGCTTAATTTCGCGGCCTCTTTGAGGAGTTTTCTAAGGCAGGACCCGGACATCATCATGGTCGGGGAGGTAAGGGATTACGAGACCGCGGAGATAGCCATAAAGGCCGCACTGACGGGGCATCTTGTGCTTTCAACGCTGCACACGAACGACGCGCCTTCAACCGTAAACAGGCTCCTTAACATGGGCATTGAGCCTTTCCTTGTCGCCTCTTCCTGCAATCTGATACTGGCCCAGAGGCTCGCGAGAAAGATATGCAAGGACTGCAAGGTCAAGATCTCCATACCAGAGAAGGCCCTTATTGACCTCGGGGTCGCGCCTGAGGACGCAAGGAAGATGAATGTCTCAAAGGGCAACGGGTGCGCCACCTGCGGCGGGAGCGGCTATAAGGGACGCATCGCGCTTTACGAGGTAATGCCGTTCACGGAGTCAATAAAGGAGCTGGTGCTGAACGGGGCCTCGTCCGCGGAGATCAAAAGGGCTTCAATCAAGGACGGCATGAAGTCTTTAAGGATGAGCGGCATAACGAAGGTGGGCGAGGGGGTTACGACCATTGAAGAAATCTTAAGGGTAACCATGGCCGATTGATTTCGCGTCTTAAGGTTTTTGTTGATCCCGCCGAATTGACTATTGATTTATAATGCGATAACAAGAACTATTGTGACCTAAATAACATACGGCGAGGGACAGGGTTAATTACAATGGGAGTGGAGGATTCAACAAAATACAATCTGCAGGAATACCTGAGGATAATGATAGATCAGGGAGGCTCAGATCTACACATCTCGGCGGGCACTCATCCGAGGATAAGGATACACGGAAAGCTTACCATTGTCGGTACGCAGCCCCTTTCAGGGGTTGATAGCAAACAGCTCTGCTATTCAATCCTTACGGATTCGCAGAAGCACAAGTTTGAGGAGGAAAACGAGCTTGACTTTTCCTTCGGGGTAAAGGGTTTAAGCAGGTTCAGGGGCAACCTCTTTGTCCAGAGGGGCACCGTGGCGGGGGTGTTCAGGGGCATACCGTTCAAGATAAAATCATTCCAGGAATTAGGGCTGCCGCCCATACTTGAGGATCTTTCAAAGAAGCCGAGGGGGCTTGTGCTCGTGACAGGGCCGACAGGCAGCGGCAAATCCACGACGCTCGCGTCAATGGTGGACAAGATAAACACCGAGCGCGCCGAGCACATCGTGACCATTTAATACCCCATTGAGTATCTCCATAATTCAAAGGCCGCGCTTGTTAACCAGAGGGAGGTCGGAAGCGACACCCATGCGTTCAAAAAGGCGCTTAAGTATGTGCTTAGACAGGATCCGGACGTGGTGCTCTTGGGCGAGCTCCGGGACATGGAGACGGTTGAGACGGCATTAACCGTCGCGGAGACCGGGCATCTCTGCTTTGCAACGCTGCATACCAATTCATGCGTGCAGACGATCAACAGGATCATTGACGTGTTCCCGTCGCACCAGCAGCCCCAGATAAGGGCGCAACTCTCGTTTGTGCTTGAGGCGGTCATCTCGCAGCTTCTCGTGCCGAGGGCTGACGGCAAGGGCAGGGTCTGCGCCCTTGAGATAATGATCCCCAACGCCGCGATAAGAAACCTCATAAGGGAGGACAAGATCCACCAGATTTATTCCCAGATGCAGGTGGGGCAGGCGAAGTTCGGGATGCAGACCATGAATCAGAGCCTGGTGAACCTGTATTCAAGGAGGCTGATTTCCCTTGAGGACGCCTACGGTAGAAGCTCTGACCCCGACGAATTAAGGCAGATGCTTTCAACCGCCGGCGCATTGAGGCAGGGCGGCCAGCCCGGACGGACCATGTAAAAGGGGATATTTAAGGCATAGGTGTGGAAAGGGAGGCGTGTTCGTATGCCGACATTCGTTTACGCGGGCAAAAGCATTTCAGGAGACAGCATAAAGGGCGAGATCGAGGCGCCGAACCTTGCTCAGGCGACCGCCGCGCTCAGGCGCCAGCAGATTATACCGTCCGCCATAAACCAGAAAAAATCCGGGTTTGGCGGCTTCAAGATACCCGGGCTCGGCGCCGGCGTTAAGACAAAGGAGATCGTCATATTCAGCCGTCAGTTCGCCACCATGATTGACGCCGGCCTGCCGCTTGTCCAGTGCCTTGAGATCCTTGCGACCCAGCAGACGAATATGGAATTTAAAAAGGTGCTTGCGGACGTCAAAGGCTCTGTTGAGGGGGGCTCCACCTTCGCGGACGCGCTGAGGAAGCATCCGAAGGTGTTTGACGACCTCTACGTGAACCTCATAGCGGCCGGCGAGGTGGGCGGCATCCTGGATACGATACTTAACAGACTCTCGCAGTTTATGGAAAAGTCAGAGAAGCTCAAGGGCAAGATAAAAGGCGCCCTGACGTATCCAACGGCCGTCATAATCATCGCGATACTCGTCGTTGCCGGACTCCTCCTGTGGGTGGTGCCGATATTTGAGGATATGGTCGCCGGGTTCGGCAAGGCGTTGCCGCTGCCCACACAGATAGTCGTGAATTTAAGCGATTTGCTTAAGAATTACTGGTATATGATGCTTGGTTTCGCGGGCGGCGCCGGGTTTACGCTCTTCAGGCTTTACAAGATTCCCAAGGGCAGGAAGGTGATGGACGCGATATTCCTCAAGGTTCCGGTATTCGGCGACCTCCTCAGAAAGACCGCCGTGGCAAGGTTTACAAGGACGCTCGGCACGATGCTTTCAAGCGGCGTACCCATACTTGACAGCCTTGACATAGTTTCAAGGACCGCCGGGAACGTGGTCATAGAGGAGGCCATTCTAAAGGCGCGCACATCCCTGTCGCAGGGCAAGACCCTTGCCGACCCCCTCATTGAAACAAAGGTCTTCCCCGGCATGGTCACGCAGATGATCGCCGTCGGCGAGCAGACGGGCGCGCTTGACGCGATGCTTTCAAAGATTGCTGACTTCTACGAGGACGAGGTGGACGCCGCGGTTGAGGCTCTTACGTCCCTTATAGAGCCTATGCTCATGGTGTTTTTGGGCGTGGTCGTCGGCGGCCTCGTCATCGCACTGTATCTGCCCATATTCCAGATTGCCAGCACTGTTTCAGGCTAAAAGCCGGTCATGACAAACGAAAAAGAGTATCAAGCCCTGAGC
Organism: Deltaproteobacteria bacterium; assembly: GCA_038041305.1. Taxonomy (GTDB): domain Bacteria; phylum Desulfobacterota; class GWC2-55-46; order GWC2-55-46; family GWC2-55-46; genus JBBTGV01. The sequence continues at coordinate 23,041 of JBBTGV010000063.1, forward strand.
GCAAAGCTTCTGACCATGATGGTCTTAAGGGCAGTGCTTGCGCTTTCCTTCCTCGGCATAACCACATGGTTTCAGATTAGCGAGTATTCGTTTTCAAAATTCAACCTCTACCCCCTTTACGCGGTTGTCGTGGTGGTGAGCCTGCTCACCATACTCTATTCAACGCTGCTTAGAAAGATAAAGAACCTGTATCTTTTCGCGTATATGCAGGTGGCGGCAGACATTGTCCTCATAACCGGCATTGTCTATATAACCGGCGGTGCTGAAAGCTATCTGCATATTTTTTACCCGCTTTCCGTCATCGGCGCGGCGATAGTCCTGCACACAAGGGGGGGGCTTTTTGCCGCCTCCGCCTCAAGCATCGCGTACGGGGTCCTTACGGCGCTGGACTTCTACGGGTGGCTTCCAGATGCGTACAAGGTCTTTGATGCGCCCGGAAGGCCCGCATGGGAGGACGTCGTAAGCACCGTCTCAACGAACATACTCGCGTTTTTTACCGTCGCATACCTTACCGGACAGCTTGCGCTAAGGGTGGCGAGGATTGAAAAAAAGCTCACCGAGAAGGAGATGGATTTTGACAGGCTCGCGACCCTTAACAAGCACATAATAGACAACATAACAAGCGGGATAATGACCCTTGACGAGCGGCTCAGGATCACCTCGTTTAACATGGAGGCGGAGTCGGTTACGGGCTACAGCCTGCGGGAGCTTTACCTGAAGCCTGTGGACGAGATATTCAACGACATGATTGACGCCGGGGGCTTAGGTATGCCGAGTGGGACAAGGATTGAAAAGAGGTTCAAGAGAAAAGACGATTCCGACGTCTACCTCGGATACACCATATCGCACGGGCAGGGCGGGGACGTGTCAAGGATAGTCATTTTTCAGGACCTGACCGAACTGCGGGCAATGGAGGAGCAGTTAAGGCGGCATGAGAGGTTAAAGGCGCTCGGAGAGCTTTCCGTCGGCATTGCGCATGAAATAAGAAACCCCCTTGCGTCCATCAGCGGCTCAATACACGTCCTGAAAGACGAGTTGAAGCTCTCAGGAGACAACCTGCATCTGATGGAGATAGTCTTAAGGGAGACAAGGAGGCTTAATTCCCTCATAGGCGATTTTCTCCTTTTCGCGAGGCCGGCGCAGAACAAGAGAGAGACGGTCAACCTAAGCTCAATAATTGAAGAAACGCTCAAGGTTTTCAAAAACTCCCCGGATGCGTCCCGCATAGACATAGAGACGGACATTAAGGATAGCGTTTACATCAACGGCGATTCAAGGCAGCTGGGTCAGGTGTTCTGGAATCTATTCATAAATGCCGCGCACGCGATGAAGACAGGCGGGATGCTGAGGATCTCATCAAGGCTTGTCTATCCGGCGCACGGCGCGTCCTCAGGCAACAGCAGGAATATCAATGGCAATATGGCCTTGGCCCAGGAAAGCGCTGTTGAGATCGTTGTTTCCGACACAGGGGAAGGGATAAGGCCTGACGACATACAACGGATATTTGACCCGTTTTTTTCCACAAAAGACACCGGCACCGGCCTGGGCCTTGCGATTGTGCACAGGATTATTGAAAGCCACGCCGGGATTATAGAGGCAATAAGCCGGCCTTCGGGCGGGGCCTTATTTAAGATAACCCTGCCGCTTTCAGCGGTCAAGGCGCTGTAACGCTGGTTTTTAAGCCTTATCAACGGGAATAGGGGCATGATGAAGCACAGGATTTTAATACTTGACGATGAAAGGGACATGAGGGAGTTTCTTGAGATAATGCTCAGGAAGGAGGGCTATGACGTCGCGTGCTTCGGACGCGCCGCGGACGCCCTTGACGCGTACAGGGCGGCGCACTTCGACCTTGTGATTACGGACATAAGGATGCCCGGCGTGGGCGGGCTTGAGTTCTTAAAGAGCCTTAAGGACATTGACCCCGGCGCGCTCGTCATAATGATAACGGCGTACGCCTCGGTTGACACCGCCATTGAGGCGATGAAGTCGGGCGCGTACGATTATTTCACGAAGCCTTTTAATGTGGACGAGATAAAGCTCAATATAAAGAAGGCATTAAGGCTTAAGACGCTTGAAAGGGAAAACGAGATATTAAAGAAGGACTTAAAAAAGAAATTCGGGTTTTCAAACATCATAGGCGCATCCGGAAGGATGAAGGACGTATACGACCTTATAATGAGCGTTGCAAGGACAAGGTCTAATGTGGTTATAGCCGGGGAGTCCGGCACCGGAAAGGAGCTCGTGGCAAGGGCGATTCACCTTGAGTCGGACAGGAAGGATAAGTCGTTTGTCGCGATAAACTGCGGCGCGATACCGGAGAACCTCCTTGAAAGCGAGCTTTTCGGCCACCAGAAGGGGGCGTTTACCGGCGCGGTTTCAAACAAGGAGGGCCTTGTTGAGCAGGCGGACGGGGGCACGCTTTTCCTTGACGAGATTACGGAGATGCCGGTAACTCTGCAGGTAAAGCTCCTGCGTTTTATTCAGGAGCGCACATTCAGGAGGGTCGGCGGGACCATTGACCTAACCGTTGACATAAGGATTATATCGGCGTCAAACAGGGGAATGGAGGACGAGGTCAAGTCCGGCAGGTTCAGGGAGGACCTTTTCTACAGGTTGAACGTGATCAGGATCAATCTGCCGCCCTTGAGGGAGAGGAAAGAGGATATCCCGCTTCTTGCGAGATTTTTCGTTGAGAGATATTCCAAGGAGCACGGGAAGGACATTAAGGGGATTTCAGAGGACGCGATGGGCTTGCTCGTTGACTATGATTACACCGGCAACGTCAGGGAGCTTGAGAACGCGATTGAAAGGGCCGTTGCGTTTGAACCGACCGATGTGATTACGCCGGCGAGCCTCCCCGAGGGCATGAGGCCTGCCCATGCCGCGTACGGGCGCCCAGGGGTTGCTGAAATTGTTGAGGCAAGGCCGGCGGCCCTGCCGGACGGCGGGATTGACCTTGAGAAAAAGGTGGAGGAATACGAACGGAAGATGATACTTGATGCCCTTAAGAAAACAGGGGGCGCAAAGAAAAAGGCGGCCGCGCTCCTCGGGCTTTCATTCAGGTCCATGCGATATAAACTCAGCAAATACGACATACAGGAAACATGACATTCAGGAAATACAGTTCCCTCGTCTCTACAATCGCATACCTTTTAGTCCTCGCCCTCGTATTCTTGATATTCATTGTAAGCCTGCAGAAACAGCGCTGGGATTCCGACATATTCTGGGCGTTAAGAAGCGGGCAGTGGATACTTGAGAACCTAAAGGTGCCGGACGCGGACATTTTTTCCTACACATTTGAAGGCTCCCCGTGGGTTGACTTCACATGGGGCTTTCAGGTCATTTCATATTGGTTTTTTAAGCGCCTCAATCAGTGGCAGGGGCTTTTTATCCTCCAGATGCTCCTAACCCTTGGGACCTTTCTGGCCCTGTTCCTTAATCTAAGGCTGACGGCCCCCAAGAGGCCGGGCCTTCATGTCGCGCTTCTATTCCTCGTGTTCGCCTCCTCGCACCAGAGATTTTTCATAAGGCCGCATCTCTTTGAATATTTCTTTTTATCCGCGTATTTTCTGTTTCTTAACCTCCACGAGCGGAGGCAAAAAGGGATTTACCTTTATCTCCTCATACCCATGCAGGCGATATGGATGAACATACACTCAAGCGCCGTGCTCGGCGTTTTTATAACCGGCGCCTACGCCCTTGGCGCATTAACGGACAACCTGAGGGTTCACGGGGCCGGCATAAAAAAGATGTTTTCCCCGCATGCGATAAGGATTGCCTTATGTTCAGCCGCCCTTGCCGGCGCCTCGCTTTTAAACCCCTACGGGATAAGGCTTCTCTTATTTCCGTTTAAGCATCAGTACGCGGACCGCGACGCCCTCAGGCACATAGGGGAGTGGATTGCACCAAGGCTCAGCGAGCTGTTTTTTTCGTTCTACCCGTTCCCGATTGACAGGTTTGCATTTTTCGCGGTTTTTTCCCTTGTCGTTATTTCCATCATGATAAACTTAAGGGAGGTTAAGTCCAGGGACATATTGATTCTCGCCGCGGCGTTTTACATGTCAATGTCCCATGTAAGGTGGGTCGCGCTTTTCGCGTATTTCGCGGCCCCGATTATCGCGGGCAACATTGCCGTAAGGCCGTTTTCAGAGGAGTCAAGGATTGATGCGGCGATATCCTTCGCGTTAAGCGCCTTTATTGCGACAGTCATGCTCGTCGCATACCTCGGGCCCGCGGCAAGGGATAATCTTGGGCTCGGTTTGGGCAAGGCGGTGTATCCTGAAGGCGTGGTAAGCTTTCTTAAAAAAGAGGCAATCACCGGCAACATCTACAATGACTATGTGTTCGGAGGTTACCTGATTTACAGCCGTCCGGACCAGAGGGTCTTTATTGACGGCAGGACGCCTACGGTTTATTCGCCGCATTTTTTCTGGAAGACGCGGGTTGCGGAGGCGGGCGGCGAGCCATGGGGCAGGCTTGTAGAGGAATACAAGATTGACGCGGCGCTCGTAAGCTTTAAGGGCGCCCTGTGCGACAGGCTCTTTCAGGACAAGTCGTGGAGCGCAGTAAGCATGGACGATACTGCGGTGTTGTTTGTAAGGGACTCGGAAGGGTTTAAGGGGCTCATAAAAAGATACGGGATTAAAGAGCTTGACCCCTGCGCCGTTGAAAATGATTTTACGAAAAAAACGCCCGAGGCGCTTTTAAGGATGAGGGCAGAGCTGAAGAACGTAATCGGTTCGTATGACCAGGGGCTGTCTTCAAGGCCGCATCAGCTACTTGGCTCTGTTGACCTTGAGCTTGGCGGCGATTATGCGGGGCAGGCTGAAGATGAATTCAAAAAAGCGGCGGCAATAGACGCTACGCCTGAGAATCTCTATGAACTCGGCAGGTTTTATGCGAGGAACAGGGAGTATGAAAAGGCGGTTAATGCATTTAAGTCCGCGATAGCGAAGAACAAGAACCTGAAGGAGGCGCATCTGGCGGCAGGGCTTACGTACTTTGACTCAAAGGATTATAAAAATTCAATCTCTTACTTAAAGAAGTATTTAAGTCTTGCCGGCGACTCTGCCGCGGCAGAGGCATATAAGGCGATAGGCAAGTCGTATTTTCAAGTCTCTAAATACGATAAGGCCGTAATGCAGCTGAAAAAGGCGGAATTTCTCTTTAAAGAGCACAAGGAGCTCGCAAGCATTTATTATTTTATGGGGAGCGCGTATCTTGAATTAAATGATCTAAAGCAAGGCAGGGCATACTTTGAAAAGGCCGTTGTCGTAGAGCCTGAGTATAAAGACGTGCTTGAGAACCTCGGTAAAAGGCTAAAGGATTTGGGGAGATCAGATGCCTCTGGAATCATTGACGGTTTGCTGGAAAAGAGGGTAAACGAGAGACAATAGGTTTTTCAAACACAAATTGTCACTCAAGTGACAAAAATTGTCATTATTGAATGGCGGCAACCGTAATACACGTTATAATTAATTTGTAACACATTGAATTATGAATATTTTTTAATATGGCACGGCCATTGCATATTATATAAAATAGAAGAAGTTATTGAGCCAAACAAGGCAAACCAATTAATAAGAAAGGAGGAGAAAATGTTGAAGAAAATGCTTAAAAAGGAAGAAGGCTTTACGCTTGTTGAGCTTCTGATAGTTGTGGCCATTATAGCCATTCTTGCGGCAATAGCCATACCGCAGTTTTCAAGGTACAGGCTCAGGGGCTATGCGGCGGAGGTAAACTCCGATGCAAAGAACGCCTACACCTCGGCGCAGGCATATATCTCTGATTTCCCTTCAGAGACGGTTGATTCAGTTGCAAAGCTTCAGGCAGGCGGGTATAACCCTTCGCCGAACATCAACCAGTCGGCTCTTGCGGTGAACATGAGCATCTCGGCCGGCCGCATCTACGTCCCGACAAACGTGACAGGACTTACCACAGGCGCTTCAAACGTTCTTGCGAACGGCAGGTACACAAGCACTGCAGCGCCCTGATGATCTGTTTGGTCTAAGGGTTTTTATATTCAGGCATGACAAAGGGGGCTTTAACAAAAGCCCCCTTGTTTTTTTTCATTCGTTGCCACGCGCTTTAAACCCCTCTGCCTAAAGCCCCTTTATCTCAACAGAGGTATGCCCGAAGACCTCTTGCCTGTTCGTCTTAAGCTTCACGTCGCACGGGTTGCATGTCCCGTAAAAGCCGCATTCCCTGAAACCGCTTTTTATTGAAAATTCATTGTCAAGCATGTTGCCAACGGGCGCCCTTTTTGCGTACAGATCGCCGTGGCACCTGTAGACATTGCAGTCGCTCCCGATTATCAGCTCCGTTGTCCGGCAAAGCACCTTTTCGCGGATATTTCCGGCGCACGCGTCAGGGTATGAGTATGTGCCGTAGAGCCTGTTGTCGTAAAAGCCCAAAAATTCCTTTGTCCTGAAGTCAATGCCCACGGCGGCGCAGTATTGCCCGGCCTCAATGATTTTACCCTCCTGCAAAGGGTGCTTTATTGCCCATATGCCCACGGAAAAGCCGGCTTGTTTCAGCCTCAAGACCTTTTTTGCAAGGGGTTTCAGCTCCATCGCCTCGGGGTGATAGCTCACCCTTATTGACGCATAGGGCGCGTCTCTCTTAAGCCTTTCCGGACTGACATGCCTTATAAGCTCTGTTTCGTCAAACTGGAGGTTCGTCAGTATGTCAATCTCAATGTCCGGCTTAATGTCGTTTATTATGCGTATGAAGTCCACGTGAAGAGCGGGTTCGCCGCCCTGAAGCGTTACGGGCAGACCCTTTCTGGGCATAATCCTGTTTATGGCCCTTACCCAGTCTCTTCCGGGAATAGTCCCTGAACGCTCCAATGAACCGAACCTGTTGATGCAGAAGGAGCATTTAAGGTTGCAGCCAAGTGTAAGGAATGCCGCAATGTAGTTGCAGTCGTCCGGAAGTCTGATTGGTGTAAGCTCGTCCACGGCCTAATTGCCTTCCATAAGCCCGTCAATTGCGGCGGCCACCTGCTCAGGGCCTATGTCATGCATGCAGGTCCGGCCTCTTTTGCACACAGTGCTCATGCACGGCATGCATTCAGGGGAGGTTTGGGGCAGTAGCTTTACCCCGTTTTTTACGTATATCTCGTTGGCAGGCGTTGGGCCAAAGAGCGCGACGATCTTTTTGCCGAGCGCATGGGCTATATGCAGGCCGAGGCTGTCGTTTGTCACGATAAGGGAGCACGAGTTAATCCATTCAAAATATTCCTCAAGCGAGTTAAGCCCCTCCTGCCACGAAACAGAGCGTCTGTTGCCGATTATCTTAACGAGCCTCTGCCAGTGCCCGGCAGGCCATGCCTTTATCGGCCATTTCGCGCCGACATGATGATTAAGCCCGATGTCGTGCTGAAGGCGCGATTTAGGCCCGTATCCGAGCAGCGGAACCTCGCCCCGCCATTTTCCGCCCACCATCTCAAAAAGGAGCTCCTCCCAGCACCTCGTGTTTACCGCCTTGTCCACCGGGTTTGAGCACAGCTCAATTATGTGCTGGCTTCCGTCATACGCCATGACGCTGCCGGAGTCCGGGTCGTACCTGAAGCCGAATCTTCTGTTGCTGGCAAGCGAATCCGCGAACGCGCACACGCCCGCCACCTTTTCAAGGTTTACGATCGCGTCAAACCGCTCGGCCCTAAGCTGCAGAACGCTTGTCATGTCATACGGCATGATCCTCTGGATATGGGGGTTCCCTTTGAGGAGCGGGATTGCCTGCGCGTCAACAAGCCATGTTACGTTCGTGCGGCTGAAAAGGCTGAGCAGCACCGTGCTCCTCAGCACGTCGCCAAGGCTCGTCGTCCTGCTTATCTCCGGCACCAGCGTTTCGGAGTATCCGAGTTTTATTATCAGGGTTTTTTCTTTAGGCATGTCTTTAATAGCCCGCGTCCTTGGGGCCCTTTGCCGCGGCCTCCCTAAAGTGCTTCACAATCTCAAGCCCAAGGCTTTCGTATGCGGCCCTTAGCGCGTTTGACGCCGAAAATTTCATCGGATATATCTTCGTCTTTATGAGATACGCCTTTGAGAGATAATAGGCGGCAAAGTACAGGGGCGTCAGGGGCAGCTTCATAAGCAGGCCCGTGGCGGGTTTTTTCAGTCGCGGGAAAAGCAGGCACACGGTTGAAAGAAGCGAGAGGTTTCTCTGCATGAGCTTTTCCCTTTCAGTAAAGCAGGACAGGGGGGATGAACTCTGATAGCTCGTGTGAAGGCCGTCAAAATCCCCGTCAAACGCGCCTTTCGCCATCGCGTAATCGGCCATCTCAGTGCCGGGGTACGGGAAAAAAAGCGGGAATTCGCCGAACGTTACATTGCATTCAAGGTTCAGGTCAAGGGATTCCACGTCGTCCTTTATGGTTGAGCCGGGCACGGCGAATATCGTGTTTGAGAATGTCGGGACGCCGTGTTTTTTGCAAAGCATGAATGCCGCGATGAGCACCTCCCTGCTCATGTTCCTCTTAAGCACATTGTTCCTTATCGCGTCGTTCGCGCTTTCAATTGAGAGGCTGATGGAACGCATCCCCGCTTTTTTCAGCCTTACGAGCATGGCCTCGTTTAGCAGGTTTGCCCTCATTAGGCAATGAAACGGCAGGGCGATGTGTCTTGAATATTTCGCGGCGAACTCCTCAAGCCATTCATCGTCCTTCATCACGAATATGTCGTCATAGAATTTTATAAACTGCGTCGGGTGCCTGAATTTTAGATCCTTGAGCTCGGAGACGAGCCTGTCAACCGAGTATCTTACGTAAAGGGGGCCTTTGCCCTTGTAGAGCATGTTGTATCTGCGGTTAAAGCAGTAAGTGCATTTATAAGGGCAGCCCCTGCTTGAGATGAACGAGCGCATGGGGAATCTCTTGAGGCGGGTCTTTGAATAAACGAGGTCCCTGTCAAGGAAGGGGAGCGAGTCAAGCTCCTGCCTTTTCGGCCTCAAGCAGACGGCCTTCTTTATAGAGAAGTTGTTCTTTGTCGCTATGTTCGGTATGTCGTCAAACGGGAGGTTGTTTTCAAAGGCTGTAAGGAGGTCCGCCCACGCGTCGTCGCCTTCGCCGGCGCAGAGCGCGTCAAACGGTTGCCTTTCTATGAGCTCCGGGAAAAATGTCGCATGCGGCCCGCCTATGCATGTGCGTATGGCGGGGCTTATGCGCTTAACCTCCATGTTCGCCGCAAGGTAGTATTTATGCTCGCCCGTCTTTGCGCTGAACGCGACCACATCGGGGCGCTCCCTTTTTACGGCGTCCGTAATAGCCTCTGCTGAAAGGACGGTAAGGCAGGTCTTGTGCCCCTTTGACTTTGCAATGGCGGAGAGCAGCATTACGCCCATGGGGTCAATGTATTCAATGTCCTTTAATGCGAAAAGTATCTTCATCCGGGCCTATTGCGCGTGCCTGCCCTGGCCGAGTCCGCGCCGCGCACGCGGCCTGTTTAAAACCCGTACCTCCCAGAAAAGGCCGAGAAGGGTCCTCGCTACGCTAAGGATGTTTTTGACCTTAAACGCCTTTGAGCTTCCGTATGCCCGTGGTTGTATTTCAATCGGGACTTCAACATAAGTCGCGTTGCCGTTTATGAGGCGCACGAGGATTGAGGCCATGTAGGCGAACCCCGTTGAGTTTAGGCTCAACCCCTTTACGAGACCGCTTTTTATGATGCACGGGCCGTTATAGTACTTAAGTCCAAGGCCGAAGCATTGGTTTACCACGCCCGTAAAGGCCCTTGAGACGATTGAGCGAAGCCTTGAGCGCTCCTGCTGGTTTGCGATATACGGGATTATAATGTCCTTGTCCCCGCACCTCGCTATAACGGCCTTTATGGCCTTTGCCGGGACCTCGTTGTCCCCGGGCACCATCATCACGTATTCAAGGGAGGCCATACCGACGCCCTCGTTGTAATTATATCCAAAGCCCATGTTTTTTTCGTTGTGCACAACCCTTATGTTTGGGTCCTTTTTCGCGAGTTCGTCTGCGATAGCGCCCGTAGCGTCCGAGCTGAAGTCGTCAAAGATTATTATCTCGCGCAAGAGGTTTTTGTTGACCCCGGTTACAGCCTTTTTTATGCCTGATATCGTTGCCATTAGGTTTTCCGCCTCGTTAAGGCACGGCACGATAAAGGTTATGCCGCATGCCCTGCCGGGCTCTTTATGGTTCGTTTTTTTCTTGTTTCCCATTGCCCAAGGCCCTGTTTACGGCGTCAATTATATTTCCCTTGTCCGGATAATACGCCCTTTCAAGGGAATGGCACGCGGGTGCCGGCAGATGCGGAAGTCCTATCCGGACAGGCGCTGATCTAAGGCTCTTTAAGGCGTTTTCAGCGACAAGGGCAGTAATCTCCGATGCGATTGACGCGAATATCCAGCCCACATCCGCCACAACGAGACGGCCTGTTTTTTTGACCGACTCTATTATAAGCCCGGCATCCAACGGTGCTATTGTCCTTAAGTCAATGACCTCAACGTCAATGCCCTTTTTTGCAAGCTCCTCCGCGGCCATCATCGCCTCAAGCGCCATGTAAGAAATTGCCGCAATCGTTAAATCCTTCCCCGGCCTGAGTATGTTGGCCTTTCCTATGGGCACCGCGTAGGGCGCCTCCGGCACATGGCCTTGTTTGTCATAGAGCCATCTGTGCTCAATGAATATAACCGGGTTATCGTCAAGGATGCTTGCCATCAAAAGCCCCTTTGCATCAAAAGGCGTTGAAGGCAGAACCACCTTAAGCCCGGGTATGTGGGCAAAAAGCGAGTGTAGCGCCTGAGAGTGCTGGGCACCGGAGCCCCAGCCCCGGCCTATTACCGCCCTTATCGTGAGGGGGACATGGAGCCTGCTATTGAACATGTAGCTCCATTTCGCGGCATGGTTTGCAATCTGATCCATGGCCGTCAGGAGAAAGTCGTTCCTCATGTGGACAAAGACCGGCCTCAGCCCGGCAATGGAGGCGCCTATGGCGATGCCCGTCATCCCGTTTTCCGCAAGAGGCACGTCAAAGACCCTGTCTGCGCCGAACCTGTCCTTAAGCCCGGCCGTGGTGCCGAACACGCCCTGCGAGTCGTCAACCCCTTCTCCCATGACAATAACCGAAGGATCCGAGGCGAGCATCTCTGCCGTTGCCTCAAGAAGCGCATCCCTGAAGCTTATGCGCCTTGATATCACATCGGCATCAAGCCCTGTTGTTGTTCTGTTTTCCCTTAATTCCGTCCAAGGCATTTTTCTATTCGCAAAAAAGCCCTTCAAACAGCCCTTTTCCCTCAGGCTCGGGGCTTTTTCTCGCAAACTCCACGGCCTCGTTCACATCCGCCTCTATGCGTGCGTCAATGGCGTCAATCTCATTTTGCGCGGCTATGTTTTCGTTTAAGAGAACGCGCTTTATCTTTTTTATGGGGCAGGAGCCTTTCCATGAATCAAGCTCGGTTTTTTCCCTTAACCCCTTTTTCCAGTCCTCTTCAGGGCCCACATGCCCCATCCACCTGTATGTCATTGCCTCAATCAAGGCCGGGCCTCGGCCTAAACGCGCATTGTTTACAGCCTCCTGTGCGGCGGCGTGGACTTCAATCGCGTCGTTGCCGTCAACGCGCACGCCCTTTATGCCGTATGCGCCCGCGAACCCCGCTATGTCGCATCGGGCGTGCCTTGCGCGCTGGGGCGAGTTCGTGGCGTAGAGGTTGTTTTCGCAAACAAAGAGGACGGGGAGTTTTTTAAGCGCGGCGAAGTTCATTGACTCGTGGAACACGCCTTCGTCAAACGCGCCGTCTCCGAAGAACGCGGCCGAGACGCGGTTGTTTTTTTTGACGCTTGAGGCAAGGGCCGCGCCAACGGCAAGGGGTATGCCGCCTCCCACTATCGCGCTTGTTCCGGGGACGTTGCGTTCAATGTCAACAAGGTGCATTGAACCGCCCCTTGCCCCGGAGCACCCGGTTTTTTTTCCGAAAAGCTCTGCCATAAGGTATTTTAGGCCGGCGCCTTTTGCTATAAGGTGGCCGTGGCCCCTGTGGTTTGAAAAAAGGTAATCCTCTTTTTTAAGGGTTTGACAGACCCCCGCGGCAACGGCCTCCTGCCCAATGCAGAGGTGCACGGGGCATTTTATCTCCTTTAGATGGTATATTTCAGCGACCTTGCCTTCAAAGGCGCGTATCTTCCGCATGGCTTCATACATGCTTAAAAGGGTTTGTCTCGCAATTGGTCCTTTAATGTCCATAAGAAGCTGAAGGTCCCTAAGGCCTGAAACGGAGGCGTTAAATGAAGTTAATGTGTCTTGATGGGTTTTTAAGCTCCCAGAGGTATTTGTTAGCCTCTTCCATCCTGCAATTCCTGCGGCAGTCTTCCACGGCAAGATGCCTGTCAACATACCTTAAAATGTTTTTTCTTTTTTCGCCGGTCCATATTTTTCTGAAGGTGTTTTCTCTGAGATTCCCGCATAAGAACCTTTTGTCCCGGAGGTATGCGCTGCACGCCCACACATTCGCGCCTGAGTCAATGTAGGCCCAGAACGGCAGCGAGAGGCATTTTTTGTAATCCCTCTTTTTGTCGGAAAGTCTTTTGATAGCATTGGTTCTGAGCACCACGCTGAACCCGTCTCCTGAAATGCCTTGAAGCGCTGTCCCAAGCCTCCTTGTGAGTTCGTTGTAGTCAAGGCGTTGGTATTTCCTTGTTATGCTTTTCGGGTGCTGCGAGTATGACTTGATGACAAGATAGTCAACGCCTATTTTTTTCGCGAGCCTTGCGAGGCCTTCAGCCTCCCCCGCGTTTTCCGGCAGGAGTATCATCTGCACGCCTATCGTGGTTTTTATGGAGCGTTTCTTCCTGTACATGACCGCGTACTCAATATTTTTGATTATCCTTGAAAAATCGCCTTTATCGGCGCCGTGCAGTGTTGCGTGCGTGGCGGGGGCGCCTGCGTCAAGGCTTATCTTCACCCATGTGAGGTGTTTCAGCGCGCTTTCAACAAAACCCTTGTCCATGAGCGCGCCGTTCGTCGTGAGCGCCGCGTCAATGCCGGATTCGTTGGTGCGCCTTATTATGGAGTCAATGTCCTTGTGCACAAGGGGTTCGCCCTCGCCCGCGTACATGACGCTTTTTACGCCGAGCCGGCCCAGTTCTTTCAACCTTTCTTTAAAGGCATCCGCATCAAGAAGCCGCGGTTCGTAGCCCATGAAATCAAGCGCGCAGTAAGCGCATCTGTGGTTGCACGCGCCCGACGGGGAGACTTCAATGTAAATGGGAAAGGTTAATTCGCCTTTAAGCCATCTGGAGACTTTTTCCACATGAAACTGAAGCTTATGGCTGTCAATGCTAAATTCATCCATAATAATATAAAATACCACAGAAATATTGACTAAACAATCGCAAACAGCTGACGCAAAAAATACGACTATTGACATTCTACCATATGTAGAATATATTTAAAGTAATTCCAGACGTAAGGGATGTTCCCATGATGGTAAAAGACCCGGTCTGCGGCATGACGATAGAGCATACTAATGCCAGGGGCTCACATGAGCATAAAGGCAAGACCTATTATTTTTGCGCTGAGGTCTGCAGGGAAAAGTTCTCTGAAAAACCTGAGGCTTATTTAGGCAAAGGAAAAGCGGAATCCGGGAACCATGCAGGTCCAGAGGGCATGGCAAAAGACCCGATATGCGGCATGGTTGTAAACAAGGGGACAACCCTTAAGACAGAGCAGGCAGGCAGGACATATTACTTCTGTTCGGACGGGTGCTTAAGGGCGTTCACCGCGCCTGAACAAGAGCTTAAATCAATGAAACGCCGCGTTGCCATAGCGCTAACCGGCGTCTTGGTGCTGGCGGTCTTAAGGGCCGCGTTTTTCCTCGGCCTTGCAACCGGCGCGACCATACTCACATGGGTGCCGATACCCTCGCTTCCGTGGTTTACATGGGGGGTATGGCTGTTTATCATAACAACGCCTGTCATGATCTTCGGGGGCAAGGGTTTTTTCATAGGCGCGTACCATGCGATCAAGGATAAGTCCGCCAATATGGACCTCCTTATCGCGCTCGGCACGTCAACCGCGTATCTTTACTCCGCGTTTGTGATATTCTTCCCGGGGGTATTGCCTGTTGAGGAAAAAAACGTCTATTTTGAGGTCTCCGCGATAATAATCGCATTCGTGCTCCTCGGAAAATACATGGAGGAGATAATCAAGAAAAGAAGCTCGGCTGCCGTAAGAAAGCTCCTTGACCTAAAGCCCCAGACAGCCACAGTCATAAGGAACGGCAGGGAGGTGGCAGCGCCCGCCGAGTCACTGATGCCGGGCGAGATTATAATAGTCAAGCCCGGGGAAAAGATACCCGTTGACGGGATTGTAACGGAAGGGCGTTCGTCCGTTGACCAGAAGATGCTGACAGGGGAGAGCATGCCTGTTGAGAAAAACATCGGGGACACGGTGATAGGCGCAACCATAAACAAGCTCGGCACATTTAAGTTTAAGGCCACGAAGGTCGGCTCGGAGACGACGTTGGCGCAGATAATAAAGCTCGTTGAGGAGGCGCAGTCCTCAACAGCCGCCATACAGAGGCTTGCCGACAAGGTCGCGTCTTATTTCGTCCCTGCCGTTATTTCGGTTGCCGTCATATCCGCTGTCGCGTGGATTATCTACGGAAACCCGACAATGGCGCTTCTTTCGTTCGTCGCGGTGCTTATAATCGCCTGCCCGTGCGCGCTCGGCATAGCGACCCCGGCGGCGCTCATGGTGGGGGTGGGCAAGGGCGCTGAATTGGGCATACTAATAAGGGGGGCTGAATACCTTGAGAGGGCCGAGGGCCTCTCGGTCGTGGTGTTTGACAAGACAGGCACGCTTACAAAGGGCGAGCCTCAGGTAACCGACACGGCAATGATCGGGACAACGGATGAGAGGGAACTCCTTATGCACGCGTCAATCGCGGAAAAGGGCTCGGAGCATCCGCTTGCGCAGGCGATACTTAAAAAGGCGAGCGCCCTTGACATGGAAATACCGGACGCGGATTCGTTTGAGGCGGTGCCCGGCCACGGCGTGAAGGCCCGGTATCAGGATAAATGGATTTATATCGGGAACAGGGTTTTTATGAAGGGGCTTGGCATTGACTTTTCCGGCAGCGACGCTAAAATATCAGGGCTTGAGCAAAGCGGGAACACCGTAATGATGGTTGCTGTCGACAAAAGACCCCTTGGATTTATCGCGGTCGCGGACACGGTAAAGGAGCATTCAAGGGAGGTCGTAGTGGCCCTGAAGAAAGAAGGCATACGCGTTATAATGCTCACAGGGGATAATGAAAGGACCGCGAACGCGATCGCAAGAACGCTCGGCATAGAGGATGTAATCGCGAACGTGCTTCCCGTTGACAAGGCAAAGGTTATAAAGGGGCTTAAGGATAAAGGGGAAAAGGTCGCCATGGTCGGGGACGGCATAAACGACTCGCCCGCATTGGCTGAGTCCCATATAGGCATTGCAATCGGAAGCGGGAGCGACATCGCAAAGGAGACGGGCGGGATAATACTTGTAAAGGACGACTTAAGGGATGTCGTAAAGGGCATTAAGCTCTCAAAGGCCACGATGAAAAAGATAAAGCAAAACCTCTTCTGGGCGTTTATATACAATTCAATCGGGGTGCCGATAGCCGCGTTGGGGCTTTTAAACCCCATAATAGCGGCGGCCGCGATGGCATTAAGCTCCCTTTCCGTCGTAACAAACTCGGCAAGGCTTAAGTGGGTGAAGATATGAGGCGCGTATTTTTCAAGGTTTTGGCGTTTACCGCCTTCACTGCGTTGCTGGCAGGCCCTGCCTTTTCAGATGAAAACAAGGCCGGCGAAGAGGCGTTTAACAAGAATTGCGGCCAATGCCACGGCATAAAAGGCTCTGGCACGGACAAGGGGCCTCCGCTTGTTCATGTCATATACCGTTCAGGCCATCACTCTGACTTAAGTTTCAGGCTCGCGGTTCAAAACGGCGTGCGCGCGCATCACTGGAGGTTCGGGGACATGTCTCCGGTTGAAGGCGTTGCAGGCAATGAAATAGAGGAAATAATAAAATACATAAGGACGCTCCAGAGGGAGGCCGGGATATTTTGACGGATTTTCAAACAGGCATTCAAGACAAAGGGCGCGGGTTTGACGTCATAAGAGGCTTTTTTAGGTTTTCATTGCATCTATTTGTTTTTTTTGGATTTTTATTTATTTTAAAGAGCCAGTCTGCCTATGCCCTGACAGAGGATGAAAAGACCAATATAAATATCTACGAATCCGCCGGGCCTTCGGTCGTCAATATCAATACGACAACAGTGACTTATGACTTTTTCTACAATGCCCTGCCTGCAACCGGCTCAGGCTCAGGGATTATTGTTGACAAAAAGGGCAATATCATTA
>JBBTGV010000064.1:0-23923 GCA_038041305.1 Deltaproteobacteria bacterium
TCTTAACCGGGGCGCATCCGTTTGTCCACGGCATCGCGGATGGCCCCATGCATGTTGAGGGCGCGCCGCTTTCAATGCCCTCTGCCTCGGGGTTTTCCTCCACAGCGAAAAAAGTGCCGCCCGTATGGAAAACGCTTGAGGACGCGGGGAAAAAGATAGCGCTTCTTTCAATCCCCGGCTCAACCCCGCCTGAGACGGAAAAAGGCATTGTACTGCGCGGCAGATGGGGCGGCTGGGGCGCGGACACGCCGGCCGTGATATACGAGCCGATGGATATGCTGCCTAAAAGAAAAGAGGCCGGAAAGGCTTTTAAACTCTTTTTCCTCGGACAAAGGCTCACGGACTTCATTGACAAGAAGAAGGCCTCGGACTGGCAGGGCATGCCAAAATCCTTTAGCCCCGCGCTTGAGGCCGAGCTAAAGTTCTACGGGCAGACGCTCAACGCGTATATCTTTGACTCCAGCAACGACAAGAGGGCCAATTACGATTCAATCGTGTTTTCAAACGATAAAAAGACGGCATTTCTTACGCTTAAGCAGGGGGTTTGGAGTGAATGGAGGCCTATTGAGCTTAAATGGAAGGATGAAAAATTCCCTTCAAACATCAGGATAAAGATAATAAAGCTATGGGATAAGACGGGAAATTTCAGGATACGGCTTTTCTTCAACAACATAAACAGGCTCCTGGCGCAGCCCGGAGAGGCGGCGGCGGAGATGACCGAAGGGGCCGGGCCCATGGTTGATTTCGTGGACAACTGGCCTGCCCAGCTTATATACGAGGAGGAGGACAAGGATACCTTCCTTGAGGAGGCCTTTGACTCCCTTGAGTGGCACAAACGGGCCGCCGGCTTTGTGCTGAAAAAATACTCGCCTGACGTGTTCATTCAGGACACATACACGCCGAACCAGATGCTTGAGTCAAGATGGTGGCACAGATACATTGACAAGGGGCATCCTGACTACAATGAGGACAAGGCAAAGGACGCATGGAAAGACATCTTAAAGATGTATCAGGGCCTTGACGCCATCTTGGGTTCGGCCATGGAAAACGCGGACAGGGACACCCTTATCGTATTTTCCTCAGACCACGGCATACAGGCCCTTTATAAGCAGGTTCATCTCAACAACCTCTTTGCTAAAAAAGGCTGGCTTAAGTTCAGGATTGACGAAAAAACAGGCGAACCCGCCATAGACTGGCAAAAGACAAAGGCAGTGTATCTGAAGATGGCGTATGTCTACGTAAACCCGGACGGCCTCGGCGGAAACTGGAAAAGGCCGAACGGCCCCGAGTATGAGCGGCTGAGGGACGAGGTCATAAAGGCAATAAGGGATATCAGGGACGAAGGCGAAAGAACCCCCGTCATCAACGCGATAAAGTGGGAGGATGCGCCCAAGTTCTACGAGCTCCCTTCTGACAGGATCGGAGACATCGTGCTTGAGGCGGCCCCGGGGTATCAGTGGTGGGAAGAGGTTACTGCCGACAAGAGGCTTTTCTCAAGGCCGCTTAACTCAGGATACAAGCAGTCAATAAACCCGCGGACGAAATCCATGTGGACTCCTTTTGTGATAATGGGCCCGGGGGTAAAAAAAGGCTTTGAGATAAAAGAGCCGATATCTCATGTTGACCAGGTGCCGACTTTCTTGAAACTCCTCGGCATCAACATACCGGCGCACGTGCAGGGAAGGGTCTTGGAGGAAATATTAGAAAAGTAAAAAGGTCAGGTTTTTCTCGCCCTGATGCTGAAGCTTATGCTGTTGTGCCCTTTCCAAAGGCTGAAGGCAGTGTCGTCTATCTCTCCGATGGTGTGAAGCACCCTCAGGAAATAGCCTCCATCGGTCTCCATATACCTTAATAAAGGGACCGAGTAGAGCCCGGTCTTGCTGGTCTCTATAATCACCTCTTTTTCGCCGTCGCCTATTGAAACCCAGCCCTCTGTGGCGCCCAGACAGCTTGACGCCGATACGGAAGGACTCACCGGCTCGTCGTGCAGCACCGTATGCCCCGTTAGTTTAAAGCCCTCAATGGCGCGCCCCCCGTTAATCGTCCTTAATACGAGGGCCTCCCTCTTAAACGCGTCAGGGATGAATGTGAAGATTCCAAGCCTTAAAGACGACGCCGCAAGCCCGCTTGTCCTCAGGTTGTAAGTGAGCGTGAGCCCCTGGACCGACGGGTCTATCTCATAGTGCTTCCACAGGGTCCCTATCTCAAGAGGCAGGCGGCACGAGACCTTAATAATACCGCCTTTTTCCTTCAGCACCACGGGTGGTGCCGGGATTAAATCCGTAATCTTTCTGCCGTCCCTGTGAATGTTTATAAGCTGGCCGCTGAAAAAATCCGCCCCGAGCTCTATGTCGTCGTAATAGCCGTGGGGTATTGTTCCAACGAGTGGCCCGGCAGAGACGTCCTTGAATACAATCCCCTTTATAGCAAGCCCTTTTTTCTTAAGGAGCTCAACGATCATTGAACCGGTTTCAATCTTAAGTATCTGGTCGTCCTCTTTGACGATTGACCCGGCGGCCCTCGGCGTTAATTTCTTTTTCGCCTTTTTTTCCTTTTTGCCCGCAAGGAGCCTGTCGGTCTCCGTCTGAAGCCAGCCCATGCTGCAGAGGAAACCCTTGAACTTCTCGTCCGTGGTCGTAGTCCTGAAATCACTGCTCCAGAGAAAACACAGCATCTCCTTGAACCTCTCCACAGCGTCCTTGTCCGCAAGGCAGAGGGATTCTATGTCTTTGATCTTTTTGCACACGTGATGGCACTGCGCGTTTATGTGGACATCGTCCCTGCCTGTTACGGCCCATCGCAGGGGATTGTACTTCTCCTGCTTCTTGCACGGTATGGGTGTCTCTACCGACTCAAGGACAATAGGTTCAAACGCGCCCGGACGGCCCTTAAAAGCCCTTAAAACCTCTGACGGCAGCTTCATCTGAACCCGCCTGTCCATCAGGATCCTTTTGAAAAGCCCCTCAAGCCTTTTGTATTCCCCGGAGCCGGCAAAGTCCTCGTCCCCGGGCCTGTAATCAAAAATCTCGGCATCGTTGCCGTATATCGGAAAGGCCCTCTCGTTAGCAGGGTCTATGTTTTTAAGGATATAGGAGACGTAATCGTCTTGGGGGAGCTGGCCGTGGAGGCATCTCTGAAGCTTCTGAAAGGCTATGGAGTTGTTCCATAAAAGCCCTATGTCATTGGTTTCATTCCCAGAGGAAAACCCTGCCCTTTGCGGACAATAGAGATATTCGGCTGGATAATGGTTGTATCTCTGGCAGTTGTTCCATTCCATGACCATGGCTTCATAGCCTGCCTCTTTATATAATTCTATCAGCCCGGCGGAGTAAGTCTGCTCATTGACGAACGCAATAAGCGGCCTCCTGCCGAGGAGCTTTTCGTAGTAACTGTTGCCTATTCTAAGATTCCATGCATTAACATCCGCGGGTATCAGGGGGAATATGGCCTGTGAATATCCGGAACCCACAAACTCGCATTGGCCATTGTTCCAGAGGGATTTAAGCCTTTTTATGAATTTCGGGTCAATTTTCTCAACCTCCAGAAGGGTCCACGCAGGCATTTCAATGGCGATTGGATAGCCTTTTTCCGAGAGACTGAGAAGCGGCCAGTAGCAACTCCTTACGACCGCGGGATAGTGTTCCTTCGGTATTGATGAGAAGGCCAGATTGCAGTGGAAGATCGTATATAAATGAAGCATTGGGCTATCCTAAGGGATTTCCTCCGGACGCGAGCCAACCGCCGTCAACGTAAATGGTCTGGCCAGTGATGTAGTCCGAAAGATTGGAGGCGAGAAAAACAGTCGCCCCGGCAATGTCGCCTGGCTCCCCTGCCCTGCCCATGGGAATGAGCCTAAGGAAGCTTTCCCTGACCTTAGGGTCTGAGAACAGGTCTTTTGTCATCCTCGTCCGAAACCTGCCCGGCCCGACGCTGTTTACGCATATCCCCGACCCCGCCCACTCAACGGCAAGCGCCTTTGTAAGCTGCCTGATTGCCCCCCGGCTTGCGGCATAGGCCGCCATGTTGGGTATGCCGATCTCAGCCGCAAGAGAGGATACTGTTATGACCTTGCCGCCCCCTTGCTTCATCATTCGCCTCGCGGCGGATTGGCAGCAGAAAAAAGTCCCTGAGAGATTCGCGGACAGCACAAAATCCCATTGCCTTTTCGTAAACTCAAGCGCGGGCCTTCTCACCTGCGCGCCAGCGGCCGTGACAAGTATGTCTATGCGGCCCATTTTTTTTATTGCCGAGCGCATCAGGGACTCGACCTGCTTTAAATCCGTGACATCAGCCGGGAAGAACGCGCAATCAGGGCCGAGGCTTTTGGCCGCCTCGGCAAGCCTCTTTTTGCCGCGGGAAGAAATTAAAACCCTTGCGCCCGCCTCGTACAAGGACCGTGCCATGGCAAGGCCTAAGTCCCCGCTCCCGCCGGTAACAACAGCGCATTTGCCTTCAAGCGATATTTTCAATGACCTCGTCATTTCAGCTCATTATACCTTCCCCACCACGCGCTCTTTGTCCAGCCGCCGTCAATCACTATCTCCTGGCCGTTAACGTGCCTTGCCTCTTCAGTCGCCAAAAAGGCTATCAAGGCCGCGACGTCTCCGGTTTCGCCGATACGCACGTTTGGCGTCCTGCCGAGCATGCCTTGCTCGGTATCCGGGCTTTGAGACAGAAACCATGAAGTGCGCGGCGTCCTTATCGGGCCGGGCGCCACGGCATTAACCGTGATCCCGTGTCTGCCCCATTCAACCGCCAGGGCGCGCGTAAGGCCCAAAACCCCTCCCTTTGCGGCGTTGTATGCGGCCCTTTCTGGATATGTCGCGATATTGTGAAAACTGGTGAGGTTTATAATCCTGCCAAAGCCTTTTTTAATCATGCCCTGGCCGAAGACCTTGCAGCTTAAGAACACCCCGTCAAGGTCAATGCCCAGAAGGCCTCTCCACGCCTCAAGGCTCAAGTCCTCGGTCTTTCCCGATTGGGCGGCGGCGGCGGCGCATGTAACGAGTATGTCTATGCCCTTGAATCTCTCGGTTATGGAGGCCCTCGCGGTTGTTAAAGAGGCTTCATCCCTCACATCGCAGGCATAGTACGCGGTCTTTTCAAGGCCCTTGTCCAGCGCCTCGGCGGCCTTCTTCACATTCGCCTCGGTCCTTGCTATAAGGCAGACATTGGCCCCCAAGCCAAAGAGCGTTGAGGCGACGGCCTGCCCTATGCCGCTTCCGGCCCCTGTGATTACCGCTGTCCTGTTAGTCAGCTTAAACATGCCTCAGCCCCCTCGCCTGCCTTAAACCTTCTCCCATTCCTTTTTCTTGGCAAGATACGCCCACACGTAAGACACGTTAACGCCCGGCTCTCCCACCACGGGATGGTAGCCCATGGGAATGGTAGACCAGCTGTGGTCAGACACGGGCCAGACCTTGTCCACCGGGCTTTCGTCAAACCAGACGCCCCTGCCCACCTGAAAGGCCCTTTTTGGTATCCCCTTAAGCATGTCCGCGCCTGCGGTTAGTATATAGAAAAAAACCTCCTCAAACCCCTTTTCAGGGTTAAGCTCAAACGGATGCGGCAGGCTTGACCAGGTGCCGAACCCGCGATGCCTTGTGATGCCGAGCCTGAGCGTGGGCGCCGGCCCGCCTGGCTTAAGGAAATGATACACATCGCGCTCGGCATTGCCGTCGCCGACGACGATATGATACCTCGCCGATTTCTCAATGACGGTTGACACGCCCTTTGCCTCGCACACTACCCTAACGATGTCCCCGTTTTCCAGATGCACCTCGGCGCGCTCATTGCCGCCGTCAAAAACAAGGACATCGTCTCCGCCGCTTACCTTCAAGGCATCCAGCTTCTTTTCATTGTTCCACGGATATGACATAATTCTCCCTCTTGAGATTTTTTAACGCCGCGCCGATTGAGGCCTCTCTTTCAAAACCCGTACCCACGGCGAACCGTCTCCCTATGCAGTCCTTTGCGTCGGGTTCCACGCGGGCCATCACGGAGGCGTAGAGGCTCGGATTTTTGTATTCAAAATACTCGTGCCACATATTGATGTCAAGCCTTCTATTCAGGGCCATGGCTATGGCCCCCCCGGTGAAATCAGCGCCCCTTGCCGGGGTGCTGCCGGAGCTGTCCCACCCGCCCGAGAGCCTCGGCGTAAGCTCAAGCAGATAGGCCCCGTCTGCCGTCAACATAACATCCGCCTTGAGGATATGCCCCCCACGCTCCCTGCCCATGCCGATGGCGATGCCGGCCCTGTAAATCATGTCGCGGATCTTTTCCTTTGTCTCGCTGCGATGAACCGCGGGGTTGATGTGCCCGAGTTCAACGCCCCACGGGACATCGCCGTACGCGCCTTTTAAACCCTTGAATAAAAGAAAATCTTTTCTGAAGAGCCTGTCCACCCAGTTAAGCCAATACATGCGGCCGTTGCTCCATACGGTCTCCACGGAAAGCTCGGCTATCTCGCTCTCAAGGGGACTCAAAAGCTCCTCCACGAGGACATTGCCCGTGGTCCCGGCGGACAGGGCGCTATCAAACGCCTCCGGGGTCAATTCCTCAATGTGTTCTATCGCTGAAAAACCCCTGCTGCCTGAGCTGTTTGTAGCCTTAAGCGCGCCCCTGCCGCCCAGGGCGCCGATAAATTCCCTTGCCTCTTTCAGGCCCTTAACTGATTTAAACCGGGGTTGCAATATTTGGGCCTTTTTCAACAAGTCTCTCGTAAAATTCTTGTAGCGGCAGGACCTTGATATCAACGGGTCAATGGCGTGAAGACCGAGGGATTTACCAACGCGGGATACCGTCTCATGGCAGTCGGCGGCGGCGGTGACAACGGCTTTAATGGAATATTTTTTGGAGAGGGTTCGGCTTGACTTAAGGTTTTTATTTATATCAAAGGTATCTGCTTCTACAAGCTCGTCCGCGTATCCGGCGCAGGCGCAATCCGGGTTCATATCGGTTATTATCAGCTTGTAGCCGGCCTCTTGAATCTTTATTGCCGCGCCCGCCTGCATGGGCCCTCCGGCAAACAGCCATATGGCTTTTTCTTTTTTCAAAAATCGCCTGTTCCGCTTTTTTGGAACATATTCTAAAACTTTTTAGCTTTATCTGTCAATTTAAAACAACGGCCGATTAAGATTGCGGGACATAAGCGGCCGGGCGGGCATGGAAAGGTCGCTGCGTCGCCCCATTACCGCGCAATGTAAAATTGTTTTTTCCCCGCACGCTGGATTACCAGGCCCGGCATGGGCGCAACGGCCCTGCGCCTTCATTGAGAACGAATTCGTCAGCCTGCGTTCTTAACCCAGATATCTGCCTGCCATTTAACCTTTATCACCTCATCGTACAAGGCGCTGATATTAAAGTCCTCATCCATAAAGGTAAAAATCTTATTGGCCGGGTCATAATGGCTGACAAGGCTCTTGCCCGGAATCATAAGCTTTGATTTCGGTGCAACGCTGGTTGCGCCCGCAACGGCTTTAGTCCCCTTGTTGCAAATCCATTCTCTTACCCGCTTGTCAAAATGAGCCAGATGATTCCTGAATATGCGGCTATGAATATAGGAGCCATTGGAAACTTCCAAAACCTCCCCGATTGTCTTCGGAGGATTTTCTCCGTCGCCTGCGGCAAGCATTTCAGAGACATTGGCGCAATGGGTTAAAAACGCGTGGATAAACGAAAAACTCGCGTCCGTGCCGGCCCTCAGCGCAAGATTCCTGTATGCCAGCTCGGCGAGATTAGCCTGCGTCCATATTTCCCTGATGGTCATTTCAATCCAAAGATCCTTTTCAGTCCTGTTTGCCATTGCATTCCTTTTCGTTTTAAATTATTTTTCGCTCGGCAACTTTCAATCCCTGCCGTTGCCGTATAAAAACTGGTCGGGGCGAGAGGATTTGAACCTCCGACCACTAGCACCCCATGCTAGTGCGCTACCAGGCTGCGCTACGCCCCGATATCTGGATTTGACGATTTAAGACAAGACCTGCCGTATAGGATATTACCTTGGGATGCCCTTTTAACAGCCGCCTTACTCGGCGAGCATCTTTTTTATTGAGGTTAATTCCTTTCTTATTGACTTCATCATGCCCTGATACTTCTCGTCGGTAAAGGGGAAATTAAGCTGTTTTAACGCCTCTGACTGTATTTCCTTTACCCTTTTTTTAGCGCCTTCAAGGGTATATTTTTCCTTGTACAGAAGCCTTTTGATCTCAAGTATGAGCTGGACATCCCTTTTCGTGTATACCCTTTGCTTTGTCTTTGACTTTCTCGGGCTTACGATCTTGAATTCGTTTTCCCAGTATCTCAGCACATAAGGCTTTACCTTCGTGATATCGGCAACCTCGCCGATCTTGAAATACAGCTTATCAGGGATCTCTGTCATGTGCTCCTGATAAAAGATAAATATTTTTACATCCTTGGCTTAAACATGCCTTAAAAAAACTATGCCTGTCCCACAGGGCTTTTATTGGAGTTTATGTGTTTTTTAAGGAGCGTGCTCGCCTTGAATGTCATAACCCTTCTCTGCCCGATTGTTATCTCAGTGCCTGTCTGAGGGTTTCTCCCGCGGCGAGCCCTTTTCTGCCTTGTAACGAAATTGCCGAAACCCGACACCTTGACCTTGCCGCCTTTTTCAAGCTCCTCTTTTATCGTCTCAAAGACCTGCTCTATGACATTGGATACGTCCTTTTTTGAATAGCCTACTTTCTCAAACACCCGCTCAACAATATCCGCTTTTGTCATAACGCCTCCTTATGGAAGATTGCAATTTATATTGTGTCTAAATTATCTATCCCTTACAACCGCGTTAAACCGCTTGACAAGCGTGTCAATTGCCCTTGAATGAACCTCATCTACTTCCTCGGCTGTAAGGGTCTTTTCAATTGACCTGTATGTAAGCCTTATTGCAAGGCTTTTTTGGTCTTTGGGCACTGATACGCCATAGTATACATCAAACAATTCAACCTTTTCAATAACTTTCGCACCTAATTGTTCAAGAGATTTGATAATTTCAGAGTATGGTATCTGCGTTTCAACCAGAAAGGCGATATCGCGCGTTGATTCTGGAAACCTCGGGAGTTCCTTAAAAACCCTTGCAGAGCCTGCCAAAGAGGAAATGGCCTCTAAATCCATCTCAAATGCGTAGGCAGGGTTCTTTAGCCCGTATTCCTGGAGAATATCAGGGTGCAGCTCTCCGAGTGTGCCGGCAGGGACGCCGGAAAGCGTAATAGCAGCGGATTTGCCGGGATGGAACGCAACAGACAAAGGACTCTCTTTAAGGGGCGGCCTGAATTCAATCTTGGCGCCCTGCCCGGCTAATCCTATGACAAGCCTTTCAACCGCGCCTTTTATGTCGTAAAAATCCACCCCGTCTTTCGGCATGTTCCATGATAACCCATACCTAAGTCCGTATATCAGCCCTGAAACGCGCCACTGCTCTTTGGGCGCCCTGGATTCATCCGTTGACAGAAAAACAGGGGCTATTTCAAATATCCTTATGTCCTCTGTCTTCCTTGAAAGATTCAGGTCAAGGTTTCCAAGCAGGGACGAAATCAGGCTGTCCCTTAAGATTGATTGATCCTCGGAAAGCGGATTCAGTATGCCTATGCGGCCCCTGTCAGGCCCCCCCGTTGAATTAAAGGATTTCCCGGATATGAAGCTAAAGTTTATGACCTCAAAAAAACCGTCGCTTGAAAGCAGGGCGCGTATCTTTCTTTTGAGCAGCGTCTGAGCGCATGGCTCAGGGGGCAAGGACGATGACGCCGGGACGGTCTCTAAAACGGATTTGTAGCCGCAAATCCTCGCAACCTCTTCCGCAAGGTCTATCTCATGAACGAGGTCCTGCCTGAATCCGGGGGGTATAGCGTCTATAACATCATCCTGCGTTAAGCACGCCTCAATGCCAAGCCTTGCGAACACATCCATTGCCTTCGGGGCCTTTAGATCCATTCCGAGTAATTTTTCCGCCCTATCCACCCTGAATCTTATGGTTCGTCTGATTGGTTTTGCGGGATACTCGTCAATCGCGCCCTTTGCAACAGAGCCGCCTGCCGTTAGATTCATGAGCGCTCCGGCGGCATCAAGCGCCCTTGCAACGCCGTCAGGGTCAACCCCCCTTTCAAACCTGTAGGAGGAATCGGTTGAAAGGCCGAGCCTTTTTGAGGCCCTCCTTACGGCCGGGGGATTGAATGACGCGGCCTCAAGGAGCACCCTTTTCGTGGCCTCTCCTATCTCGGTCGCCTTTCCGCCCATAATGCCCGCGATCGCAACGGCCCTTTCCGCATCGGCGATAACGGGCGTTGCGTCATTAAGTACCATTGCGCCCCCGTCAATCGTCTCAATCCGCTCCTCATGCCTTGCCTGCCTTACCTCTATCCTTGAACCGATTATCCTGTCAAGGTCAAACGCGTGCAGCGGATGCCCGGTTAAAAGCATTATGTAATTAGTCGCGTCAACGATATTGTTAACGGCCCTTATGCCGTGCGATTTAAGCCTTGATTTAATAAGCCACGGGGACTCCCTTATTTCAACGCCCTCTATGACCCTCGCGCAATATCTCCTGCAGAGACCATCTTCAGAAATGACAGCGGAAATAATCTTTTCAATCGGCGCTCCGTTCTCAGTCAAATAAAAATCCCCTGCCTTGCATTCAACGGCAAGCACCGCGCCAATCTCCCTCGCAAGGCCTTCAATGGAGAGGATGTCCGGCCTGTTTGGCATGATATTCACCTCAAGCATGAAATCATTGAGGCCGAGCGCCGTGTTTATGTCAACCCCGAGGGGCGCGTCTTGAGGCAGTATCATTATGCCAACGGATGCGTCCTTTAAACCAAGCTCCGACTCCGAGCACATCATGCCCGAAGATTCAATGCCCCGTATCTTTGACTTCTTTATGCTAACCCCGCCCGGAAGGATCGCGCCGGGCAGCGCAAGGGCGACCTTGTCGCCCGGCTTCATGTTGTCCGCGCCGCAGACAATGGAATATGAGGCGGAATCGATCTTAACCTCGCAAAGATTAAGCCTGTCCGCATTGGGGTGTTTTTTTACCTCCATCACCTCGGCGGACACGACCCCGCTTAGGCCGGACGAAACAGGCGTAATGCCCTCAACCTCTATGCCGGCGTCCGTAAGGGCCTGCCCCAAGTCCTTTGGCATAGGAAGCGCCGGGACGAGTTCTTTAAGCCAGTTATAGCTGAATTTCATGTTTGCTGGATTTTGCCTAAAATTGTCTGAGAAACCTTAAGTCATTGTCAAAAAACAGCCTTAAGTCGTCTATGCCGAATTTAAGCATCGCAACCCTTTCAATGCCGAGTCCGAACGCGAAGCCGCTGTGGAGTTCCGGGTCGTATTTCACGGCCTTTAAGACCTCCGGATGTATCAGACCGGCCCCGAGTATCTCAAGCCACCCGCTTCCCTTGCAGACCCTGCATCCGAGGCCCTTGCACATGACGCAGCGTATGTCCACCTCCGCGCTCGGCTCGGTAAAAGGGAAAAAACTGGGCCTTAGGCGCACGGCTGTGTTGGCGCCGAAAAACAGCTTGAGAAAATGCGTAAGCACCCCTTTTAAGTCGCTTAGGCCTATTGCCCTGTCCACCATAAAACCTTCAATCTGATGGAACATGGGCGAGTGCGTGATGTCAGAGTCCCTCCTGTATACGGTGCCCGGGGCAATGACCCTTAAAGGCGGCCTTCTTTGCTCCATTACCCTTATCTGGACGGGGGAGGTATGGGTTCTCAGAAGCAGCTCGTCGGATATGAAAAACGTGTCCTGCATGTCCCTCGCGGGATGGTCCTTGGGAAAATTCAGGGCCTCAAAGTTATAGTAGTCAAGCTCTACCTCGGGGCCCTCGGCTATCTCAAAGCCAAGGCGAAGGAATATGTCTTCAATCTCGTCAACAACCTGCGTGATTGGATGGGTTCTACCGGGCCGGACAAGCCTTCCGGGCAGCGTCGCGTCAAGGGTTTGCTTTTTAAGGGCCTCTTCTTTTCCGCGCTCTTTAAGCGTTGCCTCAAGCGAATATATCTCGCTTTCAATCGCGTTTTTCGCGTTATTAAGCGCCTCTCCCGCGGCCTTCCTGTCGTCCGGGGCAAGGCCTGAGAGCTCTTTAAAAAAGAGCGTCAGAGAGCCTTTTCTCCCGAGATATTTTGCCCTGATGCCGGATACGGCATCAAGGCTTGCCGCTGTGCTTAACTCGGCAAAGGCGTTTTTAAGCAGCCCTTCAAGGTTCATGCTGCCTTAAGGTTTGTCTTTGCGATAGAGGCGACCCTCGCGAATCCGGCGGGGTCGTTGACGGCCATATCAGCCAGCGTCTTTCTGTCAAGCGCCACATTCGCCTTAAGAAGCCCGCTAATGAGCCTTGAGTATGTAATGTCGTTCAGCCTTGCCGCGGCATTAATCCTCGCGATCCAGAGGGACCGGATCTCTCTTTTCTTGCTCTTCCTGTGCGCGTACGCATAGGCAAGCGCCCGGTCAACCGCCTCCGTAGCGATCCTGTAAAGGCTTCCCCTGCCGGCCCTGTATCCCTTGGACGCCTTAAGAATCTTTCTTCTTTTTTTCTTTGCGTGTACTGCCCTTTTAACCCTCGGCATAAACTGCTTGCTCCTTTTCAGATGAAATTTTGCTAATCCTGACCTTAACCGTACGGAAGCATCTTCTTGATTTGATCCTCATGCGTCTTAGCTATAAGCGCGGACTTCCTTAAGGTGCGCTTCCTTGCCTTTTTCTTGCTCGTGAGGATGTGTCTCATGCCTGACTGGCTTCTTTTAACCTTGCCCTTGGCAGTGAGCTTAAACCTCTTTTTCGCGCCCTTGTTTGTCTTAATCTTCGGCATCAACTTCTCCTTTCGGCTTTGTTGTGCTGCGGTTAAAAAACCCTAAGCATTACTTGTGGGAAAGCGGGGCTACCAGCATGCTGAGGCTTCTGCCCTCAAGCCTCGCTGGAGACTCAACGGCGCCTACGTCCTTTATCTCAACCGCCACCCTGTTAAGCATGCCCATGCCGAGTTCCGTGTGCGTTATCTCGCGGCCCTTGAACATGATGTAAACCCTTACCTTGTCGCCGTCCGTCAAAAACTTCTTTATGTTCCTTACCTTGAATTGAAAATCATGCTCATCGGTCTGCCCCCGGAACTTCATCTCTTTCACATGGATTACGGTCTGTTTTTTCTTTGCGTCTTTCGCCTTCTTGTTCATCTGATACTTATACTTCCCGTAGTCCATTATGCGGCAGACAGGGGGGCTTGCATTAGCCGACACCTCCACAAGGTCAAGGCCCAACTCGTCGGCCTTCTGTATCGCGTCCCTTGTTACCATTACGCCGAGCTGATTCCCTTCGGCGTCAATGACCCTCACCTGCGGCACCCTTATCATCCTGTTGACTCTTACTGTGTCTTTTGTGGCTATAAAAACTCACCTCCCCGTGGTTTATTCTCCTCTGCTATGCGGGCGAGAAACTCGTCTATCGTCATGGAAGCAAGCGTTGCCCCGCCCATAAGCCTCGGCGAGACCAGGCCTGCCTGGGCCTCCCTGTCTCCAACGACAAGCTGGTACGGAATTTTATGGACCTGCGCCTCCCTTATCTTAAAGGAAAGTTTTTCATTCCTTTCGTCAAGCTCCGCCCTTATGCCTTTTTCTCCAAGCCTCTTGAGCACCGTTGCCCCGTATTCATTGCACCTGTCGGTCACCGTTAGTATCGTTGCCTGCACGGGTGCGAGCCATACCGGGAATGCGCCCGCATAGTGCTCAACAAGGCAGCCGAAGAACCTCTCAAGCGACCCCATAAGCGCCCTGTGGAGCATAATGGGCCTTGATGTCCCGCCCTCGGCGTCCCTGTAGGTTACGTCAAACCTTTCAGGCAGGTTGAAATCCACCTGTATCGTTGAACACTGCCAACTCCTGCCGAGCGAGTCCTTTATCTTTATGTCAATCTTGGGGCCGTAAAAGACCCCCTCGCCCGGGTCTACGGAATACCCGATGCCGCTTGCGTCAAGCGCCGCCTTTAACGCGGATTCGGCCAATGCCCAGTTTTCCGGGGTTCCGACGTGCTTTTCGGGCCTTGTGCTCAGATATATCTCGTATTCATTAAAGCCAAAAGACCTTAGGATGTAAAGCGTAAAATTAAGGACCTTTTTAATCTCCGCGCCGAGCTGCTCCCTTGTCATAAATATGTGGGCGTCGTCCTGCGTAAAACCCCTTACCCTCAAAAGCCCGTGCATCACCCCGGAACGCTCGTACCTGTAAACCGTGCCGAGTTCGGCATACCTGATGGGCAGGTCGCGGTAGCTCCGGAGCCGGCTCTTGAAAATATTTATGTGAAAGGGACAATTCATGGGCTTGACTATATAATCCCTTCCTTCAACCTCCATGGGAGAAAAAAGGTTCTCCCTGTAAAAGTCCCAGTGCCCGCTCTTTTTCCACAGATCCAGCATCGCGATATGCGGGGTGTATACGACGCTGTAGTTAAATTTCGCGTGCTCGGCCTTCCAGAAGTCCTCTATAATCCCCCTGACAATGGCGCCCTTTGGATGCCACAGCACGAGGCCGGGGCCGACATCATCGCTTATGGTAAAAAGGTCAAGGTCTTTTCCAAGCCTTCTGTGGTCTCTTTTCTTCGCCTCCTCAACAAGCTTAAGGTGCTCCTCAAGGTCCTTTTTCGCGGCAAACGCGACGCCGTATATCCTCTGGAGCATCCTGTTTTTCTCGGAACCCCTCCAGTAAGCGCCCGCCGAACCCGTAAGCTTAAACGCCTTGATGAATCCAGTTGACGGCAGGTGCGGCCCCCTGCACAGGTCCACTAAACCGCCCTGCCTGTATATGCTCAGCCTTTCATCGACGATATCCCGAACAAGCTCCACCTTATACTTTTCGCCCAAATCGCTGAAAAAAGAAATCGCCTCTTGCCTTGAAAGCTCCTGCCTTGAGAAAGGCAGGTTTTTTTCAACGAGTTCCCGCATCTTCTCTTCAATCTTGACAAGGTCTTCCGGGGTAAACGGCTCCTCTACGTCAAAGTCGTAATAAAAGCCGTTCTCGGTTGCCGGGCCTATTGCGACAAGCGCGCCTTTGTAAAGGGATTTAACGGCCTCGGCCATCACATGAGACGTTGAATGACGGCATATCTCAAGGCCTTCGGTTGAGTTTAAATATATCGGCTCAACCTTAAGCTCCGCCTCGGCAGACCCTATCTCGGAGCTTAAATCCTTAATCCCCCCGTTCACCCGCACCGCGACAACATCCCTTGCACCTTTTAAAGCGTCTTTAAGGGCATCGGCGAATGTGGAGCCTTGTTTTATGTCCTCTTTAACCCAGTCTTTAAATACAAGTCTTGTCATTAAATCCTAATGTTTAACCTAAGCCGGGATATTAAAAAAAATGGTAGGCACGGGCGGTTTCGAACCGCCGACCTCTACCGTGTCAAGGTAGCGCTCTACCCCTGAGCTACGCGCCTATGCATGGGCATCCGCCCTTGTAAAAACGACACCAAACCCCTCACTGTGCTTAAACCTGTAGAATCCCTTTGATTTTACAGAATGCACAGGACTTAAGATTTTATCACAACAATCATCTGTGTCAAGAATTTATTAGGAAATTCAATGGGGTGCCAGCGCTTCCCATTGCACTTGAGATTCCATGCAACGGGAACCCTGCCCGCCCCTTTAGTGGCGCGGGGCACTCAAGCATTGCTTGGGTTGGACGGGCGCATATAAATGATATAACACTACCATCAAGATTCTCCGTCATTTATGATTTATGGCGGAGAATTTTAATCACATGAAAATTCAGCGGAAGGCGTTTAAAAAAACACCCGGGGCCTTTTGTCTTTCATAAAAGGCTCCGGGCATAAAAGGCTCCGGCCGCAACGCGGCGCATCAATAAATAAAAATTATGCCTACTTAAGCACGAGCAGCACCTTAATGCCGCCTTTTGACTTTGCCTCAGACTCCGTAATATAGCCAATGGAGCCTGCCTCGTCCTTTACCGCGCTTACAACTTCATCCGACGCGGTTTTGACGGCAGGCGGGTTGCCACCCTCGCGAAAGACCCTTTTAATCCAATAGCCCTTGTAATCATCCTCGCTCATGCCTACCGCCCTCTGGAGAAAGTCGGATTTCAAGCCCGCCTTCTGGTCAAGCGGCTTAACCTTAACGCCGCTGATTAGGGCGGTCTTGCCGAGATATATGTCCTTTACATCCGAGGCGCTCAGGGAATCCTTTGGAAACGAACTCCCGGATATGACCGCTATCCCCTCGGCAAAGGCCGTTAAAGGTATCAGCGCAATGAACGCCGATACAACCAATGCTAAAAAAAATCTTCTTGTCATTTAACCCTCCCTGTGCTTTTTAGCCTCGTGGCGGCAAAAAATCTTTCAAGCAATGCCGCAACGCCGGCTTAGAATGTGCATGCCCACTGCAAGGTGTATTCGTTGTGGTTATCCGCGCCGTCCCTGTCAACAAAACGCATCTCCGCCTTAAGGCTGCTCAAAAGGCTTAAGTTATAGCGCAGCCCCAGCGCGGTCTGCGTTGAATCAACGGTGCCGGTCGCCGTAAAGAACGGATCCCCGTCATCGTCAATTGAGACATTCTCGTATCT
This sequence comes from Deltaproteobacteria bacterium, assembly GCA_038041305.1. Lineage (GTDB taxonomy): Bacteria > Desulfobacterota > GWC2-55-46 > GWC2-55-46 > GWC2-55-46 > JBBTGV01. Next base: position 16,582 of record JBBTGV010000064.1, read on the forward strand.
CGCGTACGGTATGTACTTATCCATTATCGCGTAGCCGGCCTGGACATAATAGGCGCTGCTTGAGAAGCTTCCGGAAGTCCCAAGGTCGTCCTCGTTTTTGAAGATATAGTACTCGGCCAGCACCTCCACGTTATTCGCAAAGTACGTGACATCAAGCTCGTATATGTTCTGCTTTATCCTCAGCGTCTCCGACGAACCCGTGTAGCCGCTAACTGTAGCGAAGCTCCCTGAAAGCCCTATCCCGAGGCCGTCTATCTGCGTCGGCTCCACCGTGACCCTGAAGGCGATCGCCTTGTCGTCGCTGTCGTCGCTTATGTTGTTCGGGTTAAGCGCGCCGTCCTGAAGCTTTGAGCCGTTCCCGGCCATAACCCCGTAGTTGACTACCGCGGGGGACGACTTGAAGGAACCTGTGCCCCAGAGCCCTACCATGTGCACCGGCAGTATGCCTCCGTCATCCTCAAACTCAAGGAATGCCGGCCTTGTCGCGGAGGTCTGAAGCTCGGCGCCGTGATGGAACGCCGTGTTCCAGTATCCGAGTATGGTATGAAACCTTCCAGCCCTGAGCTTAAAGGCATCGCTGAAGATATAGCCTAACTGAAGCCTCTCAAGGTCAACCACAAACTCGCCCGTCTCGTCTGATTCAATGACGAACTCAACAAGCACGTCCGTCCTGTCGTCCAGCTGCTGGGCAAGGTAAAAATCCACCGCTCCGAGCGCGAATGCGCCCTGGTCCGCCCCGTCCTCAGTGCTCTTATTGTAAGACACATCCGCAAAACCCTTGAACTCAAAGGCATACGAATGCGCGACCGGCCCGAAAAGGAATACCAGCATAAAGACGAACAAAATAGACAACTTCTTTTTACTCATGTCTTAGCCCCCTTTGTTGTTGTTTTTGCAAAAAAAATAACCGCCTCAAGCCGAAAAGCGCCCCGCTTCGTTGACCCCGTTATGCCGCGGTGTCTTTTACCACGCTAAGCCTTTTAGGCTTAGCCTCGCTCACCGCATCCCTGCTCAGCCTGAATGTGCCGACAAGGGCATTCAACTCCTCGGCTACCCTGTTCAAATTCTCCGTTGACTCGGCCATCTGCTTTATGCCGGCGGTCGTGCCCCTGGCGATATCCGCAATGCCGTTTATGTTGTTTGTGATGCCGTCAACCGCCGCGCTCTGCTCCTCCGTGGCGGTTGCGTTCTGGCGGAGCATATCGGACACCTTCTCAACGTTTTCAACGATCTGGATTAAAACCTTTCCGGAGTTCTCGGCAAGCCTCATGCCCTGCTCCGCCTCGCTGTTGCCTTTTTTCATGGCCTCAATTGCGGCCTTTGTGTCGGCCTGAATGCTCTTTATCATGGCCGCGATCTCCTTTGTGGCCTTTGTCGTCTTCTCCGCGAGCTTTCTTACCTCGTCCGCAACAACGGCGAAACCCCTGCCCTGCTCGCCCGCCCTCGCGGCCTCAATGGCGGCGTTCAACGCAAGCAGGTTCGTCTGGTCTGCTATGTCGTTTATTACGGCGACGATTGCGCCCACCTGATTTGAACTCTGGCCGAGGGCCTCAACCTTTCTCGTGCATTCGTTAACGGTTTCCGCCACGGTGCTCATGCCGTCTACGGCCGTTTTAACGACCTCTCCGCCCTTTATGGCGGTCTGCCTCGCCTCATCGGATGATTCGGACGCGCTCCTTGAGTTCTTCGCCACCTCAATGACGGTTGAACTCATCTCCTCCATTGATTCGGCTACCTGCCCGGTTGATTCCGACTGCCTCTCGGCGCCGCGGACAATCTCCCTTGACTGTTCCAGAAACCCGCCTGATATTGCAGTAATCTCGTCAGAGGTCGCCTTGAGCTTTCCGATAATCGCATTAAGGCTCTGCTTCATGGCGTTCAACGCCTCTGCGAGGGTCTGCATCTCGTCATTGCTTTTTATTTCAATGTCCATTGCGCCGAGGTCGCCTTCGGACAGGGCCTTTGCGAACTCCGTTACCTTAGAGACCGGATTCACGATGATGCGCCTGAACACATACCAGCCGACCGCCGCCATGCCCATTGTTAGGACAAAAAATACGACCTGCGTCCTCATGAATGATTCCATGCTTCTCGTCCCGCGCGCGGTATACATGTTTGACGCGGTCGCCACCTCTTTAAGAAGCGTCGTGTTGTCCGCCTCCACCCTCTTTGCCGCGGATGCGAAGCCCTGCAGGTCTGAATCCTTGTTGAGCATCACCTTTACGTCTGCGTAAAACCCGGCCCACAGGCCTGCCACCTTTTTCATCTGCTCAAGTATGGCCTCGTCTTTGGTGGACGGCAGGACGACCTCCCCCTCTATCCCTTCCAGCGTCAAGACGCCGCCGTTAATCAGGGCGTTGAGCACTGCCTCAAATTCATTGGAGCTTTTTTCAAGCCTGCCCCTTGCCTCCTCAACGCCGAGAGTGAGCGCGAGGGCGTCCTTGCTCATCTTCTGCGTAAGCATCCTCTGCCTGCCGGCAATATTCACGACCGTTGAATACTTCATCTGCGACCTTATTGACCACATGGTCACGCCAAGGCCGCAGCCAATCACTATTACAATGATTGCAAGGGGCAGGAATGCCTTATATCTGATGCTCATTTTCATGGGTTAATAACAGCCGCCGGATTGAATCAAAACCATTGGCCAAACATCTCAATAGTTAGGTCTTATGCTTTTTATCGCCATAATTCGGCAGGAATTGAGGAGATTTAACTTTAAAAACAAAGATAATTCAAATTTAGCGAGATTTTATGCGGTAAGTTACGGAAGTTATAATTTTTAAAACAAACCTGCGGTCTTGCCTGGATAAAATCAACCCAGGCGAAAGATACGGGGCTTCATGCGCGGCTTTTTAAAATGTTCTTAAGCCAAGCCCCCTGCCAACGGGTTTACCAAAAAATGACATAAAACGCAGCAATATCTACAGACCCATCTTCTTTGCAACCATTTCAAGCTCCCGGGGCCTGCCCTCTGCAATGAGCTTTTGCTTAAGCTCCTCATGGGAGACCTTAAACCTGCTCTCAACCCGCTTTCTGTAGACAGGGGCGCCGTTATACGCGCAGAAGGGATACAAATGGCCTTTTGGGTCAGGATAGTGTATGACGCAGCGCTTAACCCTCTCAACGCTGAAGTTGTACCCGTCCATAAAGTGCATGCCGGCAATAAAGAAATGCCTGTAATGACGCGTCTTGGCGATATCCTTATCTATAAAGTTCTTTCTCAGGCTCCTTTCCTGATAGCCCTCAAGGCTTTCAAGGAACTTCTCAAACGTAAGGCCCTTTGGCGCCTTGTCAACCAGAAAATACTTCTTTAGCCTGTGCAGCACCTTTACCTTTGAAAGGAGATCAAACCTTGACGGCTTAAGCTCCCTTGAAAGGTTTATTATCTCCGCGAAGAACGGCTCCATGTCAATAAACTCGCTTACGGGCTTTACCTCGCCTTCGTCCCCTATGTAGAAGTAAACCCCCTGAGAACAGTGCGGATGCATGGTCAAGGAATAAACAGGCCTCCCGCTCATGGCCGCGGCGAGCTTTGAAAGGGCGGAGGTGCATGCAATGGGAAACCAGTCCCTCATTACCTGAATGTATCCGGTCTGCCTCTCAATATCCTTTGCGAGGTCCGCGAGCGTGTATCTCCTTTCAAGCCTGTGGTTCTGGCTGAACCTCCCCACGAACGAGACCGGCTGGAACGCGATCCCGCTTATGACGTCGTTGTTTCTTACGGCAAACTTGACGATCTCCCCGACCTCATGGTCGTTGTAGCCCTTTACGACGGTGCAGACGAGCACAATGCCTATCCTGTTTTTCCTGCAGTTATCTATCGCCTTCATCTTGTATTCAAGAAGCGGCTTTGAGCGCGTCTTTTTATAGACCTCGTCCGTAAGGCCGTCAAACTGGAGATACAGGTTTTCAACCCCCGCCTCTCTCGCGGATTGCGCGAACTCCGGCTCCGCCATTTTTATGCCGTTCGTGTTCACCTGTATATAATCAAAGCCCATGTCATTGGCCTTCCTGACGATCTCAAGAAAGTCCGGCCTTATGGTCGGCTCACCACCGGAAAACTGCACCTTTTTCGCGGACACGGGTTTTTGGTTTATAAGCGACTCAAGCATCTTCATTACTTCATCAAAGCCCGGCTCATAGAGGTACCCGGCGGCATTCGCATTCGCAAAACACACGGGGCAGGTAAGATTGCACCTGTTCGTGAGGTCTATTATGGGGACCCCGCTGTGGCTTGTGTGCATATTGCAAAGCCCGCACTGGGACGGGCATTCCGTAGCCTTTTTTATTTGCGGGTCTTCCACCCCCCTGCCGTCCCCGAACCACAGCCCCTCGCACCTGTAGTAAAGGTCAACATCGCCGTAAAACACATCCTTAAACTCCCCGTGCTCCCCGCAGGTCTTCCTTATCCATACCTTTCCGCCCTCCGGGTAAAGGGTGGCCTTGATGATGTCCATGCACTCGGGGCATACGGAGTCAATCTCCTTTGGGAGCCCGAACTTAACCGGGGTAATCCTCGTGCCAGAGTAAGTTGTCTCAGGCTCGTCAAGCAGGGGCGCGGCGATTTCGGCTGAAATGTTGTTTGATTTGAACAGGCGCTGTAGCAGACTCACACAAACCTCCTTTTTTATAAAAGGGTAACGTCAGTTTGCAATGAATAGTGCCTTTAACGGTAATGCTGGTAGTTGGATTCCTTTAATATAATGAATTCGTTTCATGGAATCAAGAAAAAAATTCGGTTTATTGATTTTTTTTAATTAAATCCAATTCTTGAGTTGAATTTTAACTCTGCCCTTAAAACCAACCTCAAGCTTTTGAAATAAAAAAGAAATTTTTATTTTAAAATAATTTTTTCTTGATAATTATCCTAAAGTAATTAAAAATTATTCCGAAAAGAATCATTAAGGAGGGAAATTTTTACTTCTAAAATAACTGTAATTATAACGCTAAAACAAAAAGGAGGCGCGGAATGAAGCTGATATGGCTTTCCTCTGCAATGGCAACAGGGCTTGACTGGCAGGATGCTGAGCACAGAGAGCTGTTTAACAGGGCTAATGCGCTTATTGAGGCAATGGAAAAAAACCGGGGCAAGGAAGAGCTTGCATCTACGTTTAAATTTCTTGACGACTACATAAAGGGACACTTCAGGAAGGAGGAAGTTCAGATGGAGCAACTCAAGTATGGCGATTATCTGACGCACAAGCAGATGCATCAGAAATTCGTACTCACCATAAGCGGGCTTAAGGGGAAATTAAACTCATTGCAGGAGCCAAAAATCATCGCCGAGGAGACAAGAAAATTTCTTTCAGACTGGCTGTATGAGCATATTGCCAAAACCGACAAAAAGCTCGGCGCGTTCCTTGTCTCCGGGCAGAGTCATAGCAAGGCAGTGTAAAAAGAGCAAAAAAAAACCGAAGGAGATGTCTTTGTCCGCATCAGGCATCTCCTTCGCATCCAGACCGCTTTCCCATAACAACCTCCCGAAAACATCTTCTTGTTTAAAGCGGTTTAGCGAAGCACTGCGAAAAGCACTACCGTTGCGATAAACAGGTTTGTAAAGCTGGCCGCCCCGTAGAAAAGGTCGTTTATCCTTGCTGTCCTCATTTGCCTCCACCTCCTTTCGTTATTGCCGTTTCTTTCTCAATCTTACGCCTCCATTATACTAAGCGGCGAATTAAGGGATTATTAGAATTTCTCGGCATTGAGATTTTCAGCGGGGATTTGTTTTTGTCGTTTTACGGATGGATAAAAAAACGGGCAGGACCTATTTCACGTCAAAACTTCTTACGCCAACCGGCCTCCATGAAGGAGGGATGACGCGGCCGGCCTCCGTATCAGAGCCTGACTTAAGCGTTGCCCAGAGTATCGTTGAATCTCCGAAACGGCTGTTAAGGCCGTCCATCGCGGCAAGCGCCTTTTCCCTTTTTCTCATGTCTTCAAAGAGGCTTAGATTCTCTCCGGTTACAAGGTCGTTCAGGGTAACGCCTAAAAGCCTTACCGGGGCCTTAAGCCTTATTGACGCCAGCACCTCGCATACGGCACGATATATCGCATGGGTGTCGTTTGTGGGCAGCCCCAGGGGCTTTGTCCTCGTGAATGTGTGGAAATCAGGATACCTCAGCACAAGAGAGACCTTGGCCCCCTTTAGCCTGTTTCTCCGCGCCCTCTGTCCAACCATGTCCGACAGCCTTAGCATGTGAATGCCGAGGACATCCCTTGCCCAAATATTTTTAGGCAACGTCAATGAGTGCCCTATGCTCTTTGGATCAGCGGGACTGTCCTCAACGCGGGCGTCATCAATCCCGTTTGCCGCGGATTTAAGCCTCTCCCCTGTTATGCCGAACCTTTGCCTTAACAGGCTTGAAGAAAACCTTGAAAGCTCGCCGCAGGTTTTTATGCCCATGGAATTCAATGCCGCGGCTGTTTTTTCCCCCACGCCAAGGAGCCTTTCAACCGACAGGGGCTCAAGCACGGACGAAACATCCTCTTGTCTTATAACAAAAAGACCGTCCGGCTTCTCCATGTCGGAAGCGAGCTTCGCAAGGGACTTATTCAACGCAATGCCTATGGAGCAGGCAATGCCGACGGAGAGGCGTATTTTCTTTTTTATGCTCAGGGCAGTATCGCACGCCTCCTTAAAGGTTATCGCCCCGAGGTCAACGAATGCCTCGTCTATTGAGCATGGCTCAACTATCGGGGAAAAATCCTTAAGTATCTCCATAACCCTTGCCGAGGCATCAATGTATTTTCTGTTGTCGCTCCTTACTATAATAATGGACGGGCAGGAGGACTTCGCCTCGCGGATGTTCATGCCTGTTTTTACGCCAAACCCGCGCGCCTCGTACGAGGCTGTTGTAACGACGGTCCTCTTGCCTGCGCCCACGACCGCAATCGGCCTGCCCCTTAAGGCAGGGTTAACCCTCTGCTCAACAGAGGCGAAAAAGGCGTTCATGTCTACGTGCATCACTATTTTTTCCATTGTCACGAGACCGCCTCAAGCATCCACTTCATTGTCGTCGCGTTATAGGCGAGTTCATAGAGGTTTGCCCCGTCCGTCGCGGAGAAATGCACGATGGTGGAGATCCCCTGCGTAGACCTCCATGTGTGGGTCACTTCCTTTATCTCAAAGACCCTGTCGTTCCATTTAAACCTTGCCGGCCTTATTGAGTAGTCAAACACGGCAACTACCTTAACCGGGGCTTTTATCTCGGTCGTCATCTTCCGCCAATCGCCTTCATTACGAACATCACCTTTCCGATGACCCTGAAATCAGAGCCTCGCGGCACGGTTACGGGCTTTAACGCCGGGTTTTCAGGCTTGAGCGTGACTTCACCTTTTT
>JBBTGV010000065.1:0-5926 GCA_038041305.1 Deltaproteobacteria bacterium
GCATGTCGGGCCTGACAGCCGCTTTATACACATGGGGCTTACATCGTCGGATGTATTGGACACCGCGTTCGCGCTCCAGTTAAGGGACGCGACGGAGATCATAATGGACGGCATAACCGCCTACATGGGCGTTCTTAAGGACAAGGCCGAAAAACACAAGGACACCCCCATGATGGGCAGGACCCACGGCATACACGCGGAGCCCGTTACGTTCGGGCTGAAGCTCGCCGGTTTTTACGAGGAAATGAAAAGAGGCCTTGGCCGCATGGAGAGGGCGCGGGACGCGGTCTCTTACGGAAAGTTCTCGGGCGCGGTGGGGACTTATTCAAGCATTGACCCGCGGGTTGAGGCGCATGCCTTGAAAAAGCTCGGACTTGAATGCGAGCCTGTAGCTACGCAGGTCGTGGCAAGGGACAGGCACGCCGAGTTTTTCTCGATGCTTGCGATAATCGCCGCGGCCGTTGAAAGGCACGCGATTGAAATCCGGCATCTCCAGAGGACGGAGGTCCTAGAGGCTGAGGAGCCTTTTACTGAGGGGCAGAAGGGTTCATCGGCCATGCCGCACAAGAGAAACCCGATATTGTCCGAGAACCTGACCGGCCTTGCAAGGCTCGTGCGCTCGTACGCAGGGGCCTCGCTTGAAAACATCGCGCTATGGCATGAAAGGGACATAAGCCACTCCTCCGTTGAAAGGGTCATCGCGCCGGACGCCACGATACTTGTTGATTTCATGCTCTCAAGGGTAACGGGGATGGTGAAGGACTTGAATGTCTATCCTGAGAATATGGGGAAAAACATTGAGAAGCTCGGCGGGCTGATTTTTTCCCAGAGGGTGATGCTAAGGCTTGTTGATGCGGGGCTTACGAGGGAGGAGGCCTACGCCGTTACGCAGAGAAACGCGATGCGGGCATGGAAGGGCAAGGGGGATTTCAAGACCCTTCTTTCAAAAGACCCGGATGTGAAGAGACGCATTCCAAGGGAAGACCTTGACGAATGCTTTGACCTTAAGCCTTACCTGAAACACGTTGATTATATATTCAAAAGGGTTTTTAAGTGATTTCTTCCTTGTTTAAGACGGCCGGAAAGGAGACGGGATGAAAAAGGGCGACAAGATATACGAGGGCAAGGCAAAGATACTGTATGCGACAGAAGACCCGGACCTCGTCATACAGTATTTTAAGGATGAGGCGACCGCGTTTGACGGCAAGAAAAAGGGCGTAATAAGGGAAAAGGGCGTTTTAAACAACAAGATATCAACGCGGATATTTGAGTTTCTTGAGGAAAAGGGCGTAATGACCCATTTCGTTGAGATGCTGAATGACAGGGAGATGCTCGTAAAGAGGCTTAAGATAATCCCCATAGAGGTCGTCTTAAGGAATATCGCGGCAGGCAGCCTTTCAAAGAGGATGGGCGTTGATGAGGGGACCCCTCTTAAGGAGAGCATACTTGAGTTTTACTACAAGAGCGACCCGCTCGGAGACCCCATGATAAACGAATACCACATAAGGGCGTTCGGCCTTGCGGGGCAGGAAGATTTAAAAAATATAGAGGCCTCGGCCCTGAAGATAAACGCCCTCTTGAGCGGGTTCTTTGATTCAAAGGGCATGATGCTCGTTGATTTCAAGCTTGAGTTCGGCACACACAAAGGCGCGGTGCTCCTCGGTGACGAGGTTACGCCGGACGGATGCAGGCTCTGGGACAAGGCGACAAAAGAGAAGCTTGACAAGGACAGGTTCAGAAGGGACCTGGGCGGGGTGACAGAGGCGTATGAGATGGTTCTAAGCCGTGTCATCGGAGCAACAGGGGGAGCGGGGGGTGAGAGGCAATGAAGGCAAGGGTTTATGTCACGCTGAAAAAGGGCGTTCTTGACCCGCAGGGAAAGGCTGTTTTAAGCGCGCTGAATTCAATGGATTTTAACGAGGTTAAAGACGTAAGGATAGGCAAATTCATTGAGCTTACGATTGATGACGGGCCTCAGGCCGAAAAGAGGTTGAGGCAGATGTGCGAGAGGCTTCTTGCGAACACGGTAATAGAGGATTTCAAGGTAGACACCGAATAGCACGGTTCTTCACGGCCGGGCAACGAGGGCTTTACGGCGAGGCGGTTTCCATTATCAAAAAAACTAAAAAAATGAAGTTCGGGGTGATCGTATTCCCTGGTTCAAACTGCGACCATGACTGCTATCATGCGATAAGGCATGTGCTCGGGCAGGATGTCTCGTACGTATGGCATAAGGAGACCAGCCTGAAGGGTTTTGACTGCCTGTTGCTCCCCGGCGGATTCTCATACGGGGATTATCTAAGGACAGGCGCGATTGCGAGGTTCTCCCCTGTCATGGGGGAGGTTAAGAACTTCGCCGAAAAAGGCGGGCCTGTGCTTGGCATATGCAACGGGTTTCAGATACTCACCGAGGCGGGGCTTCTGCCCGGCGTCCTCATGAGGAATAAGGACCTGAGGTTCATCTGCTCTCATGTGAATCTAAGGGTTGAGAACAATGGGACGATGTTTACGGGTTTATACAAAAAAGGGCAGGTCTTGAACATCCCCATCGCGCATGCCGACGGGCGTTATTACGCCCCCGCTGAAACAATAAAGACGCTGGAGGACTCGGGCCGCGTTGTATTAAAGTATTGCAGTCCTGCCGGCGCGATAAACGATGATGCGAACCCGAACGGCTCTGCCATGAACATCGCGGGCATAATAAATGAAAAAGGCAATGTCATGGGGACAATGCCGCACCCTGAAAGGGCGTGCGAGGCCATACTCGGCTCTGAAGACGGAAAGGCCCTGTTTGAGTCAATCGTAAAGAGTTTCCTAAAGTCGTAACCGCCGTTTGTTGGCTACATTTTGTTGACCCGCACTATTGAATGAGAAAGGAAGCGCATGGGATTGAGGGAGGTTTTAGACGCAGGCGGCTTTGCGATAACCGCGGAGATATGCCCTCCAAGGGGCGCGGACGTGTCCGAGTTCCTGGCCAAGGCGCGGTTTCTTAAGGGCAAGATTGCCGCGGCTAATGTTACGGACAACCAGAGGGCCGTTATGAGGCTCGCGTCCCTTGCCTGCGCCGTCCATCTTTTAAGGGAGGGGATTGACCCGGTATTTCAGGTTACCTGCAGGGACAGGAACCGTCTTGCGCTGCAGTCGGACATATTGGGCGCCTGGGCCCTCGGCGTAAGAAACATACTTGCGCTCACCGGGGACCATGTGTCGTTCGGAGACCACAGGGAGGCAAAGCCCGTGTTTGACATTGATTCGGTACAGCTCGTGGGCGTTATTTCAGGGCTTAACAGGGGCTTTAGCATGAACGGGAAGGAGTTGAGGGGGAAGACGGATTTTCTGATAGGCGCGGTCGTGGCGCCTGAGGCGGATCCCTTCGCCCCTGAGGAGATAAAGTTTGAGAAAAAGATTTCTTCGGGCGCCCGTTTTTTCCAGACGCAGGCGATATTTGACATGGAGAAGTTTAAGAGGTTTTTTGACGGGGCCGAAAAAACAGGCGCAAAGATACTTGGCGGCTTATTGCTCCTTAAATCCGCGAAGATGGCGCATTATCTTAATAAAAACGTGCCGGGCGTAAAGGTGCCGGAGGATATAATCAGAGAGCTTGAGGGGTCAAAGGACGAGCTTAAGAAGGGCATTGAGATCGCGTCCCGCCAGCTTAGGGAACTCAAAAAGTTCTGCCACGGCGCGCACATAATGGCAATAGGTCAGGAGGAGAGCGTCGTCAGCATCATTGAAGGGGCTTAGGGTTCTTGGTTGTGCGCAGGCTCGGCAGATACCCTGTGTTCGCCATCCTTAAAAGTCCGATTAAGGGCTCAGCAGTTGTCCGGTTCTTCCTCAGGGGTGTCGTCCTTGGATATGTCAAACTCGGTTTCCTCAAGGCATTTAGCCTCTGAATCCAACGCCTTGTCTTGTCCGGATCTTTCTTTTGTAAGGACATTTGCGGGGCTGCCGGTTTGTTTGGCGACCGGCCCGTCTGGTTTCTGCGCGCCTGAGATAGATCCTGCGGCAATGCAGACCGCCTCCGAGTCGGTTGGATTGTTAAGCGTAACCTCCTCTTTTGCGTCAGGATGGAACGCCTCGCCGGCCTTTATTGAAAAGCTCGTCCTGCCGCACTTGACCGTCAACGCGCCTTTTGCCGCGTATAGGACCTCTTCGGAGCCTTCGGGCGTCTTGATGTTCCTGCCCTGTTCGCCGGGCCTTAACCTAAAATACCGCAAATACACGGAGCCGGTTGAAAGTTCATGCCGGGTTAGGCAGTATGAGCCTTCCTCGTTTAGTTCGGCGAGCCGCGGCAGACTGAATATCTTCATGCCATTGATTCCATCGTGTCCCTGAAGTGTTCAATAAACTCCGTGCCGTGCAGGGGCCTTATTATTATCCATTTTTTCTTCTTGTCAAGCCGCATCTCAACCTCTGCCCCGGGTATGAGGTCAAGAAATCTCAGATATTCTTCAGGCAGCGCGACACCCTCTTTGCCCTTGCTTATCCTCGTTATCTTTTCTTTCATGGCAGGGCTCCTTTTATTCGCCGATTTCCAGTAAATCCCGTTGTCCATATATTAAGTTTAGCACAGGGAAGTGTCAAGGCAAATAAGGCCTTTGACTCCTTGACAAACAAGAGGGCCGCTGTGTATTATAGAAATCAGGGGAATGGTTTTATGGCTGAGAGGGCGGACGAGGCAAAAGAGGAAAATGCGGAGACCAAGAGGTGCTTTTCGGCAAGGGGCCTTCATTACTCAATTGCGCTCTTAACGGTGCTTGCGCTCCTGGGCGGCATACTCCTTCAGGTGGCCTCAGGCGCGCTGACGAGCTACTTCGGGTTTAGAGCCGCGGCGGTTGGGATAGTCTTAATCGCGGGGTATGTCGCGATAATAGTGCTCCTGCCGGTTTTTTTCGCGCACAGGCTCATCGGGCCGTTTAAGAGGCTTGAATACGAGATGAGGCTTGTCTCGTCAGCAGACCTTTCAAAGAGGCTCAGCATAAGGTCAAACGACGACCTGCATGTAAAGAACTTCATAAAATACGCGAATGAATTCATTGCCCGGTTTGAGCGCATGAGCGATGAGCATAAGAGGCTTAACGGCCTTGTCTCGGTCAAGATGTCCGAACTCGCGGATGAGATTTCAAAGGATAAGTTTGACTGCGGCAAGGTAAAACAAGAGCTTGTTGAGCTGAAAAAGAAGCTTGACGACCTGAACCGCGGCTGATTTTTCATACCCTCCGTTCTTTATTTACATGAAATCCAAAAAAAGGATATTGCTTGCGATCGCCGCTATTGCCGCGGCCCTGACGATTAGCTTTTTTGATGATTTTTCCGATAAAGGCAGGGGCAGAGACGACCTGTCCATGCCCGGGGAAAACAAAGGCGGGCAAGAACGGGTAAAGTCTCAGGCAGAGGGGTATTTTCCCGTCGCTCGCGTGATTGACGGCGACACAATCAGGCTTTCTGACGGGAGGACAATAAGGTATATCGGGATGGATACGCCTGAAAGGAAAGAGCCGTTTTATCAGAAGGCAAAGCAAAGGAACGCCGAGCTTGTCGCGGGAAAGGCCGTAAGGCTTAAGGTGTGCCCGGAGAATCCGAGTGATAAATACGGCAGGACCCTTGCGTGGGTCTATGCGGACGATGTGTTCGTGAACGAGGCGCTTTTAAGGGAAGGCCTCGCCAGGGTGCTTATCATACCCCCGTGCGGCACGCCGAAGGCAAAGGAGTTCAGGCGCATTGAAAGCGAGGCGAGGCAGAGAAAGGCGGGCATCTGGGCGCGCGGCGGATAGGACGCTTTGTCTTGACAATCCGGGGTCAAGCCTATTATAGTATCAGAGGGTTTTTTTGCGGCATATCCCGGTTTATTTAACGGCGGCGTACCCAAGGGGCTAAGGGAGCAGTCTGCAAAACTGCCATTCAGCGGTTCAAATCCGCTCGCCGC
>JBBTGV010000066.1:0-24413 GCA_038041305.1 Deltaproteobacteria bacterium
ATGAATCAGGCTCCAAACGGCTTTTTAAGATTGTATATTTTTTCCTCATGGAGTATACTTCAGGCGATACTTCAATGCACGACCATGAGGTTACTGACTGCCGATGGTTCCCGGTTGACGAGGCAATACGCCTCATGGAATATGAGGATGAAAAGGGAATTTTAAAAAAGGCGAAAAAAATGATTAACAAGCTGATTAAGTAGTTTTGTATAATATATGCAAGGCATGAAGATAACGGAAGACATCGTAAAAGAGCACGGCCTAAGCCCCGACGAATACGCCCGGATATTAAAGATACTCGGCAGGGAGCCGAACATCGTTGAACTCGGCATATTTTCAGTGATGTGGAGCGAGCACTGCTCCTATAAATCCTCAAGGATTCATCTCAAGAACTTTTCCACAACGGGGCAATACGTGTTGCAGGGGCCCGGAGAAAACGCGGGCATTATTGACATCGGCGGCGGGATGGCCGTTGCGTTCAAGATGGAGAGCCACAACCACCCCTCTTTTATTGAGCCCCATCAGGGCGCGGCCACGGGGGTCGGCGGGATTTTAAGGGACATATTTACGATGGGCGCAAGGCCGTTCGCCGTGCTTGATTCGCTTCGTTTCGGTTCTCCCGAAAACCCTCGCACGAAATATCTCCTGCAGGGCGTTACCGCGGGCATCGCGGGATATGGAAACTGCATCGGCGTGCCCACGGTCGGGGGAGAGGTTTATTTCAACGAATCATACAACGGGAACTGCCTTGTGAATGTCATGACAGCGGGTCTCGTCAAAAAGGACCGGATATTCAGGGGCAAGGCCTCTGGAATCGGAAACCCCGTCATATACGCCGGCTCAAGAACAGGCAGGGACGGGATCCACGGCGCGACAATGGCCTCTGACGTCTTCGGTGAAGGCGGGGAGGAAAGAAGGCCGACCGTCCAGGTGGGGGATCCGTTCGCGGAAAAACTCCTTTTGGAGGCGTGCCTTGAGCTTTTTAAGACCGATCATGTCGTGGGGATTCAGGACATGGGCGCGGCAGGGCTTACCTCGTCAAGCGTTGAGATGGCGTCGCGCGGCCATGTCGGGATAGAGCTTACTATTGACGATGTGCCCAGGCGGGAGGCTGGCATGAGCGCATACGAGCTTCTGCTTTCCGAGTCGCAGGAGAGGATGCTCATGGTCGTTAAAAAAGGCTCTGAGGAGGCCGTAAAAGCCATTTACAGGAAATGGGACCTTGAGGCAGAGGTCATTGGAAAGGTCATTGAGGACAGGGTTATACGGATAATTGAGCATGGCCGAGTCGCGGCCGAGATCCCGGTTCAATCGCTTACCGACGACGCCCCGGTTTACGACAGGCCGATAAAAAGGCCTGATAATCAGGATGAGATTCAGCGATTGGATGTAAAATCAATAGTTAAGCCGGGAGATTTCAACGCCGTTCTTTTAAGGCTCTTATCCTCGCTTAACATAGCCAGCAAGCGTTGGATATATTCGCAGTACGACCATATGGTAAGGACGGATACTGTTTTTCTACCAGGCTCGGACAGCGCCGTTGTGCGGATAAAAGGCTCTAACAAGGCAATCGCCCTTACGGTTGACTGCAATTCAAGGTACTGCTATCTGGACCCGAGGTCCGGCGCCGCCATTGCCGTTTCAGAGGCCGCAAGGAACTTAACCGCAAGCGGGGCGGAGCCTGTCGCGCTCACCGATTGCCTTAACTTCGGGAATCCTGAAAAACCAGAGGTCATGTGGCAGCTCAGGGAGGCGGTTGAGGGGATAAGGGAGGCATGCGCGGCGCTTGGGGTTCCCGTGGTAAGCGGCAATGTGAGCCTTTACAACGAGACAAGCGGCGTATCAATACACCCGACCCCGTCCATAGGCATGGTCGGCATCATTGAAGACATCGCCTGCCATACGAGGCAGTGGTTTAAGACCACGGGAGACTCAATCGCGTTGATAGGAAAAAACGCCTCTGGCCTCGGGGCAAGCGAATACCTTAAGGTAATCCATTGCCTTGAAAGGGGCATGCCGCCTTTGATTGACCTTGCCCTTGAGAAAAAGGCGCAGGACGCATGCAGGGTCGCGATAAGGGCCGGTATAATAAATTCATGCCATGACTGCTCGGAGGGAGGCCTTGCCGTGGCGATTGCCGAGTGCTGCATGGGGCCGGTGGCCTCGGTGGGCGCGGTAATTGAGCTTAAGGACTCACAGGGGCTGAGGACAGACGACCTTCTTTTCGGCGAGGCGCAGGGGAGGTTCGTGGCAAGCCTTGACAATGGCAATGTTGCGCGGCTTATGAAAATATGCGAGGCATTTGGAGTTGAATGCTCCGTAATAGGAACGGTCGGGGGAGGCTCGCTTAAGGTAAACGGGTTTATTGATTTGGAGCTTCAGAAGATGAGGATCGCGTGGGAAGGCGCGCTTCACGGGTTTTTGGCCGGCACATGACCATAATGAAGGATTATGACGACGGAAAATTCAGGGACGAATGCGGGGTGTTCGGCATATACGGACACCCGGAGGCGGCCAATATCGCGTATCTCGGCCTTTACGCCCTCCAGCACAGGGGGCAGGAAAGCGCCGGGATAGTCTCCTCCGACGGGGCAAGGCTTAAGTCGCACAAGGGCATGGGCCTTGTTGCCGATGTGTTCGGGACACCGGACATAGAGAGGCTTAAGGGCACATCCGCGATCGGGCACGTGAGATATTCCACGGCGGGCGAGTCCCATATAAAAAACGCACAGCCCTTTGTCGTTGAATACGCAAGGGGCGGCATCGCGGTCGCGCACAACGGCAATCTCGTTAACGCGATGGTCGTAAGGGCCGAGTTTGAGGCGCACGGCTCCATATTCCAGTCAAGCATGGACACAGAGATCATCGTCCACCTCATCGCCTCGTCAAGGGAAAATTCATTGGTTGAAAGGATCACATACGCGCTAAACCGCTTAAAAGGCTCGTATTCAATACTTTTCCTCACCGAAAACGCGCTGATAGCGGCAAGGGACCCCAACGGCTTCAGGCCCCTTTCCATAGGCAGGCTTAAGGATTCTTACATGGTCGCGTCCGAGACATGCGCGTTTGACCTGCTTGAGGCGGAGTTCGTGAGGGACATAGAGCCGGGCGAGATTATTGTCATAGACAAGGCCGGCCTAAGGTCAATCAAGCCGTTTCAGCCGCAGCAGTACACCCCGTGCGTGTTTGAATTCATATATTTCGCGAGGCCTGATTCAAGGGTGTTCGGCGAAAACGTGTATGAAATAAGGAAAAGTCTCGGCAGGGAGCTCGCAAAAGAGCACCCGCAGGACGCTGATCTGGTGATACCGGTGCCTGATTCGGGCGTGCCGGCGGCAATAGGCTACGCGCAGGAATCCGGCATACCCTTTGAGATGGGCATCGTAAGAAACCACTATGTCGGCAGGACATTTATAGAGCCAAAGGACGCGATACGGCACTTCGGGGTAAAGATAAAGCTTAATGCCATAGGGGACGTCATACGCGGAAAACGGGTCATAGTCGTTGACGATTCAATCGTAAGGGGCACTACCTCAAGGAAGATCGTAAGGATGATACGCGCCGCGGGGGCGAAAGAGGTGCACATGAGGATAAGCTCGCCTCCGACCGTGTGCCCGTGCTACTACGGGATTGACACGCCGAGCCGGGATGAGCTGATCGCCTCGTCCAAGTCAATGGACGGCATAAACGACTTCATCACGTCGGATTCGCTCGGATATCTGAGCGTAGAAGGGCTTTACAGGGCGGTAAACCCGGCGGGCATCAGTTTCTGCGACGCATGCTTTACCGGAAAATACCCTGTTGACGCCCTGAGCGGCGAGAATGTGCCGCAGCTTGCGCTTTTCAAATACCCGCTCGCAAAGCCATGAAGACAACGGGGGTCAAACTTTTTCCTTTAATCCCTTCCAATCATTCCCGCAAGAACCTCATATTTTTTATTTTTTCCTTGTCTTTTTTCCTTTTCGTCTCCGGCTGCTCCGTAAAGAACGCCTCCGGCGATGCTGATGAAGCTTATATAAAAAGGCTCTATGACTGGACAAGGTCAATCAAGGTGTTTCAGGACTTTTCAACAAGGCTTTATCTCAGCGCGACATATAAGACGATGGATTTCAGGGCCTCTTACGTTGAAAGGTATTCCGCCGCGTATCAGGCGGATGAAGAGGCAAGGTTGAAGCTCCTTGAAAAAGAGGAGGAAGAGGCGCTTAAGTTTGACGATTTTTTCGTCGTTGTCTACACGCCCGAAAAACAATGGAACGACCTTGACAAAAAAGACTCGATCTGGAGGCTTTTCCTTGAGGACGCCTCAGGCGTGAAATCAGGGCCAGCCTTTATCACGAGGCTGTCCCGCGCATCCCCGCTTGAGAGGGAGTTTTACCCGCATCTTGATGAATGGAGCGTTGCCTATGAGGTGAGGTTTTTAAAACAGCCGCGGGCAGAAGATGGCGATGAGCCCAGGGCCATTGGCCCTGTAAGGCTTAAAGTAACGGGCGTGCTCGGAAAAGGGGAGCTTGTTTGGGACATGCAAGGGGCAAGATAAAGGGCAGGCCGGCCCTCATCCTTTTCTTTTTCGTATTTTCATTCCTCGGCTCAATCTGCCACGCGGCCTCTGGTTCAATTGACGCAATTTCCGGTATCGCCTACCATAAGCCAAAGGACGGCCTGAAGTGGGGTGTCCTTAAATCCGGGGACGCGATATCGGTCGGAGACCGCATTAAGACGGGCGCGGACGGCAGGGTTACAGTAAGGCTGAAAGACTCAACAAGGCTCATGATAGGCAACGACACCGAGCTTGAGATAACAAGGCATTATGTTGAAAAGGACAAAAGGGGCGCGCTTTATTCGCTCACAGGGGGAAGGCTTCGCGCCGTTGTCATGAAGTTTTCCGGCGCCTCTGACATCAAGGTGAGGACCCGGAGCGGCGTTATGGGCATAAAGGGGACTGATTTCATCGTGATGAACCACAATGACGCTAATATAGTCTTCGGCATGGAGGATGCGGTCAATGTCGCGGGCCTTGACACCGCGTCTGTCGAGCTTGGGCAAGGCCTCATGACCGAGAACACGAGGGGCAACGCCCCGATTGAGCCTGTCAGGGTTGAGCCACAGACGCCGCTTGAAGAGGCCTTAAACGAGCTTAAGGCCGTTACGGACGCGCATGCGCCGGTTGAGTGGGAGAGGGCCGGAAGGCTGCCGTCAATAATGGCGAGATGGAACATGAACTACGGCCGCTATCTCGCGGACAGCTTGAGTTATCCGGCGGCCCTTGATGTCTTTCAGATTGCCATTGACCTGACCGACGAGCCGAAGGTCAAGGCAGAGGCGCATCTTGAAAGGGGCGGGCTTTTTTCAGTGAATTTAATGAGGCCCGAGGACGCGTTGTCGGAGTTCAACGAGGTGATGGACAATTTCAGGGAGGAGCCGTTCCTTGAAAACGCCGTATACTACGCCGGCGCGGTTAACATGGGGCTTGGAAAAAAAGACGAGGCCGCGCTGCTTTTCAGGCGCTATCTGCAAGAATATCCAAACGGCTCAAAGGCCGAGACGGTAAAGACATTCATCAAATCCCTTGAGAGATAATCCTAAAGTTCAAGGCGCTTCAACAGGCGCGGGGCATTGTTATGGGGTTTAGTGGTTTTTTTGCAAAACCTTCCGACAAGACGGTATTTCTCGTTATCGGACTTATCGCGTCAATCATGGTCGCGCTCGGGTATTTTTACAGGCCGTGGTTTCTTTCCGTGATGGACTTAAAGGCAACGGACGCGATGTTCGCCGCGCGCGGCGCGATAAGGCCGCCTGAAGACGTCGTGATCGTAGCGATAGACGAGCAGAGCGTAAATGAGCTTGGCAGGTGGCCGTGGACAAGGTCGCGCACGGCCGCCCTCGTGGACGCGCTTAAGGATGCGAAGGTTATCGCCTTTGACATGGTGTTTTCAGAGAACGAGGGGCCGGCCCCTGACAAGGCCCTTTCGGGATCAATAGGACGCTCAGGCAATGTGATACTCGGATATTTTTTCAGGGACGACGCAACCGAGGAGCCCCCGCAGGCGTCTTTAATCCAGCTTAAGAGATCATCCGTTTCACTGATAAGGTTTGTCGCCGGCGCGGAGGGCGCGACACCCGGGGAGATCCCGGTTACCGAGTTCTACGGGCTTGAGACTAACATACCGGCGGTAGGCAAGGGCGCGGCCGGTTTCGGAAGTTTTAACGCGATCCCGCAGCAGGACGGCATCTACAGGGCGTCAAACCTGCTTTTCAGGTACAAATCCGAGATATACCCGTCGCTTGCCATCGCCGCCCTTGAGGATTACCTTGAAGGCGAGGTGGTGCTGACCGCGGCGCCGTACGGCATTGACGGCCTTTCCATCGGGACGCGAAACATCCCGGTAAACGAGGTGGGAGAGCTTTCCGTGAATTTTTACGGCCCGGGCGGGACATTCAAGACATATCCGGCGGTGGACGTAATAAAGGGCAGGGTCAAGAAAGGCGCGTTTAAGGAGAAGCTCGTGTTCATAGGCGTAACTGAAAAGGCCGTCTATGACATAAGGCCGACCCCGATTGACTCGCTTTTCCCGGGGGTTGAGATACACGCGACGATCGCTGGCAATGTGTTGCAGGAGAGATACCTGATACACGACACAAGGGTCGTGATCTACGACCTTGCGCTTGTGTTTTTGCTGCCCGCCGCGCTCTCAATTATACTCGCCGGCGCGCACAGGACATATGTAAGCATCTTCGCCATGCTTGTGTTATTGGCCCTGCTCGTGACATTTGACCTCTATCTTTTTTCCGCGTACAGCGTGAAAACAGGCGTGATGTTCCCGGCGATATCCGTCGTGCTTGCCTACATGCTTGAGGAGGCGTACAGGAATGTCGTTGTTGAGAAAAAAAGCAGGTACATAAAAAAGGCGTTTTCAACCTATGTCTCGCCGCAGCTCGTAACAGAGCTTTTAAAAGACCCCGGCAGGCTCAAGCTCGGTGGGGAGAAAAGGGTTATTTCAGTGCTCTTTTCCGACATAAGGGGTTTTACGACGCTCTCCGAAAAGCTGCCGCCTGAGGCGCTTGTGGCCTTGCTTAACGAATACCTGAGCCCCATGACCGGGATAGTTTTGAGCGAGGAAGGGATGCTTGATAAGTACATAGGGGATGCGATAATGGCCGTGTTTAACGCCCCGCTTACGATACCCGACCACGCGAAAAGGGCATGCTCCGCCGCATTGAAGATGATAGAGAGGCTTAAATCCCTTAACGAGGCGTGGAAGGCGGGGGGATACCCGGAGCTTGCCATCGGGGTCGGCATAAACACGGGAGAGGCGGTTGTCGGCAACATGGGGGCCGAGCTGAGGTTTGACTATACGGCAATAGGCGACACGGTAAACCTCGCCTCAAGGCTTGAGGGCATGAACAAGATGTACGGCACCTTCATTGTCGTAAGCGAATACACCTACGAGGATGTAAAGGACGCCTTCCTTTTTAGGGAGCTTGACTATGTAAGGGTTAAGGGCAAGGCAAAGCCGATTACTATGTATGAACTTATCGGCCCGGACACGAGGGACGAGAAGGCGCTTAAGTTGTGCGGGTCCTTTTCCGCGGCCTTAAGGCTCTACCGCGAACGAAGGTTCGGCGAGGCAATGGAGGCGTTCAAGGCAATACTTAAGGAGTATCCCGGCGACGGGCCTTCAGGGCTTTATGTCAAGAGGTGCGTTGAATACATTGAGGCGAGCCCTCCTGTTGACTGGGACGGGGTCTTTGTGGCAAAGACAAAATAGGCCGCCTTGCCGTATCTGCTGAGTTTAAAGTAAATGTTGCAACGGGCTTCTTGTTGTGATAAAAAGATATGTTAATTACGCACGCAGCGGGCCAGGCCGGAGGTGCCACTGGCACCGGCTTTAACATGCCGCTGCGGAGGATAAAAAACCAAAAAAAAGGAGAGCAAGCAATGGCGTATCTTACGATGAAGCAGCTGCTTGAGTCGGGTGTGCACTTCGGACACCAGACAAAGAGATGGAACCCGAAGATGAAGCCCTATATCTTCGGCGCGAGGAACGGGATATACATAATTGACCTTCAGCAGACCGTAAAGTTTTTCAAGGAGGCATCCGACCAGATAAGGGACGTGGTCGCGAAAGGCGGGCACGTGCTTTTCGTCGGCACAAAGAAGCAGGCGCAGGCCGCGATCGCGCAGGAGGCCGCAAGGGCCGGCATGGGCTACATAAACAGCCGCTGGATAGGAGGCTTTCTTACCAATTTCGCTACGGTAAGGAAGAGCATAGACAGGCTGAACGAGCTGTCAGTCATTGAGGGCAATCCCATCTACGCCGCCGCCACGAAGAAAGAGACGCTGATGTTTCAGAGGGAGCGGGAGAGGTTGGATAAGTATCTGGGCGGGGTAAGGAGCCTGAAGACCACGCCTTCCGCGATATTCATAATAGATTCAAAGAAGGAGACCATTGCGATAAAAGAGGCCAACAGGCTCGGGATAAAGGTCATCGCCGTCGTTGACACGAACTGCGACCCTGACGAGGTTGATTATGTGATCCCCGGCAACGACGACGCGATAAGGGCCATAAAGCTTTTTGCTACAGCCATAGCTGACTCGTGCCTTGACGGAAAAAAGATTTTTGATGAAAAACTTTTGTCAAAGACGGATAAATCGGCGGGCGCCACTGTTGATTTCGCGGCCGCCATGGGAGTTGCGCCGGCTGAGGCGCCCAAAGAGCCTGCCCCGCAGGAGGCGGTCGTAGCGGAAAAGACCCCGCAGGCGTAAAGGGCGCGGCATGGATTCTTAAGGCAGATTAAAAAAGATTGAGGAGATTTTTTTGACATATGGATAATTCCGCGACGGCAGTAAAGGAACTCCGGGAAAAAACCGGCGCAGGCGTGCTTGAATGCAAGAAGGCCCTGACTGAGATGAACGGCGACATGCAAAAGGCCGTTGATTATCTCAGGGAGAGGGGGCTGGCCGCCGCGAAAAAGAGGGCCGAAAAGACCGCGGCAGACGGCATCGTGTATTCATACATACATCCCGGCGGCAAGATCGGCGTGCTCGTTGAGGTGAACTGCGAGACTGATTTCGTCGCGAAGACGGAGGATTTTTCAGCGCTCGTGAAGGACGTCTCAATGCATATCGCCGCGATGAGCCCTCAGTATGTGTCAAGGACGGACGTGCCGCAGGACGTGGTTGATAAGGAGAAGGCCTTATACGCGGCGCAGGCAAAGGAATCCGGCAAGCCTGAGAACGTCATAGAGAAGATTGCCGCGGGAAAGACAGACAGGTTCTACAAGGACACATGTCTTGTTGAGCAGGCCTTTGTCAAAAACCCCGACGTCACCATAGGAAAGCTCGTGATAGACGCGATTGCAAAGCTCGGCGAAAACATCTCCATAAGGCGTTTCGCGCGGTTTAAGGTCGGCGAGGGGATTGAGAAAAAGGCGGGATAGTTTTTTTTAGAAACCAATGTCAATAAAAAAACAAGCATATAAGAGGATCCTCCTGAAGCTTTCGGGGGAGGCCCTTTTGGGGTCAAGGGAATACGGCGTAGACACGAAGGTCGTGACCTCGGTTGCCGGCGAGATAAAAGAGGTTCACAGGCTCGGCGTCCAGACCGCGGTCGTAATAGGCGGCGGCAACATATTCAGGGGCGTTTCCGCAAGCGCCCAGGGCATGGACAGGGCCACGGCCGATTATGTCGGGATGCTCGCAACGGTGATAAACTCCCTTGTCCTGCAGGACGCGCTTGAGAATATCGGGGTCATCACGAGGGTTATGTCCGCCATTGAGATGAAGGAACTGGCCGAGCCATACATACGCAGGAGGGCCGTAAGGCACCTTGAGAAGGGAAGGGTCGTGATATTCGCCGCCGGCACCGGGAACCCGTACTTCACGACCGACACGGCCGCATCCTTACGGGCGATGGAGATACAGGCGGATGTGATACTCAAGGGCACGAAGGTTGACGGCGTGTACGACAGCGACCCGGAAAAGAATCCGAAGGCAAAAAGGTATAAGAGCCTTAAATACATTGATGCGCTTAAACAGGGCCTTAAGGTGATGGATACAACGGCAATATCAATGTGCATGGACAACAAGAAGCCGATTATCGTCTTTAAGATAAAGGACAAGGGCAATCTCCTGAAGGTCGTCAAGGGCGAGCAGATAGGGACAATCGTCAGCAGTTAGGGTTTTGACATCAAGGCTGAAGAGGGAAGATAGATGGGCACAAAAGAGGCGATATTCTCGGAATTAGGCAAAAGGCTCGGAAAGGCCATTGACGCTTTTAATCACGAGCTGTCAGGGCTACGGACAGGCAGGGCGTCCATTGCGATACTGGACGGTATAAGGGTTGATTTTTACGGCACCCAGACGCCCCTTAAGCAGATCGCGACCATGTCCGTGCCTGAGACGAGGACCATAGTCATCCAGCCGTGGGATATCTCGCAGATCGCGGCGGTTGAAAAGGCGATACTCGCCTCTGACCTCGGGCTGACGCCGTCAAACGACGGGAAGGTGATAAGGATAAACCTCCCGCTCCTTAATGAGGAGAGGAGAAAAGAGATAGTAAAGATAGCGCGCAGGTTCGCCGAGGAGACCAGGGTTGCCGTAAGGAACGCCAGAAGGGATGCAAACGAGGCGCTTAAGAAATTAGAGAAGGACAAAAAGGTATCGCAGGACGAACTGAAGGCAAGCCTTGCCGAGGTGCAGGACACGACAGATAAGCAGATACACAAGATTGATGAATTCCTTAAGGCAAAAGAGGCTGAGATAATGGAGGTTTAGGCGGGCCAGCGGCCAATGATACTCCGCTTAAGGACAGAAAACGCATTCTTCTCGTTGTCAATAAAACCCTTCTTGAATAAAAGAAGGGTTTTATTTTAAGCGCAAAACGCCTTTCTTTTCTTGTGGTTTTGCCCCGGTTGTGTTAGATTGCTATAAGGCATTCCAACAGCAGACACCCTTTTAAACCATGACTGAAATATCCAGAGAAAAACTGCCGAGGCACATCGCGATAATAATGGACGGCAACGGCAGATGGGCCGGCCAGCGGTTCTTAAACCGGATAAACGGCCACAGAAAAGGCATTGATGCCGCCAGAGAGGTTGTCAAATGCTGCACTGAGCTCGGCATTGAGTGCCTCACGCTCTATACGTTTTCAAAAGAGAACTGGAGGCGGCCTGCCTTTGAGGTGCAGATGCTCATGAAGTTTCTTGAGGCGCACTTGCGGGCGGAGACCAAGACCCTTGTTGAGAACAATATACGCTTTAAGGCCATAGGCAATGTGTCGGACCTGCCTCAAAACGTAAGGAGCACCGTGGCCGAGCTTGAATCCATCACGCGCAACAACACCGCAATGGTGCTGCAGCTTGCCTTAAGCTACAGCGGCCGCGAGGAGATACTGCGCTCGGCGCAGGAGCTTGCCAGAAGGGTTAAGGATGGATTCCTAAGGCCCGAGGATATAACGGAGGATGTATTCAAGGCGTGTCTTTATACCTCCGAGGTGCCCGACCCCGACCTTCTTATCAGGACGAGCGGGGAAAAAAGGATAAGCAATTTCCTTCTCTGGCAGATCGCGTATACCGAGATCTACATAACAGAGGTGCTTTGGCCAGACTTCACGAGGGAAGACCTGAAAAAGGCAATAATGGATTTTCAGGGCAGGGACAGGAGATACGGACTTGTGAAGGCAAAAGGCTTTGGAGCCGCAGGTTAGCAGGGTGTTGTAAAACGCCTTGACCAGCCCTACGGGTATGCGCCCGGCAATCCCCGGCAATAAGATGGACGGACTTTTTCAATATCTTGACCAAATAAACTATAAATATCCCATAACCTTTAAGTGAAGACCGAAAAACATGGATTTATAAATACTGGCAGGCAGGCAGGGGAACACCGGGAAGGCGCCTGCGTCCGGGAGGAGGCCGCGTCGCACGGCGCATTGAAGAGGCTTGCAAGCGGGGTCTTCCTTATCGCGGCGACCCTCTACGTGGTGCTTTATACCGACGCGATATGGCTTGCCGCTGCGGTTGCGGCCGTAACGCTTCTGGCGCTCATTGAATACAACAGGTTAAGGCTCACCGAGAAAAAAGACGCGCTTCTTGACGCGGCTCTGCTGATATCAGGCGGGGCCGTCCCGTTTTTCGTATACCTCTTCGGGCACGCGGTAGTAGCGCCTTTCATGATTGCCTCCCTGTTTTTATTTTTCATTTTAAGCATTTTTAATACCGGGAATTTCAGGCAAACGGCCCTGTCGGGCGCGCTTAAGGTGCTCGGCATGGTATACATCGCGATACCGCTGTCGTACCTTATACTTATAAAAGGGCATGACAGGGGGCAGTTCTGGATACTATTGCTCCTTTTGGTGGTTTGGTCAAACGACACATTCGCCTATGTTGTCGGAAAATCAATCGGCAGACACCGGCTTGCCCCAAGTTTAAGCCCGAAAAAAACAATAGAGGGCGCGGCAGGAGGGGTTATCTCAGGCCTCATAGCGGGATTTCTGTTTAACAGGTTCCTTGACATGGGGATGTCTCTGTTCGGGGTAGCGGCCCTTTCAATTGCGATAGGCATTATTGCGCTCTCCGGCGATGTGGCGGAATCGCTATTGAAAAGGGGCGCAGGCGTTAAGGATTCCGGCGGCATAATCCCCGGGCACGGCGGGGTGCTGGACAGGCTTGACAGCCTGCTTTTTACGATCCCGTTTCTTTATTATTTCTTATCAATTGACTTAAGGACCCTTGCCGGATGAGCGAAAAAATAAAGGGGCTTGCAATCCTCGGCTCAACCGGTTCAATAGGCATAAATACCCTTGAGGTCGTAAGAAGGCATCCTGAAAGATTCAAGGTCGTAAGCCTTGCGGCGGGCGCGAATATCGGGCTTTTAAAAAAACAGATACGGGAGTTCAGCCCCATCTTCGTGTCCGCGCTCACAAGGGAGTTTGAGCTTGAGCTTAAGAGGACCTTCGGGAAAAGGCTTAAGACAGGCTCAGGCGCTGACGGGCCGATTCAGGCCGCGTGCCATGCTGAAGTTGACATGGCGGTCTCTGCTATATCAGGTTCTTCGGGACTCCTGCCGACAATGGCCGCGATAAGGGCCGGAAAGGACATTGCCCTTGCGAACAAGGAAACCCTCGTGATGGCGGGCCCCGTTGTGATGGACGAGGTGAGGCGCAGCGGGGTGAGGCTGCTCCCCGTTGACAGCGAGCACAGCGCGATATTTCAGGCCCTCGCGGGCCATAACGCGGCGGACGTGAGGCGCATAATACTGACCGCGTCAGGCGGGCCTTTTCTCAAGGCGTCCTTTAAGGGCATTAAGGCCGCGACCCCGGAGCAGGCGCTGAACCATCCGCGCTGGAAGATGGGAAGAAAGATTACCGTTGACTCCGCGACCCTGATGAACAAGGGCCTTGAGGTCATTGAGGCGGCCTTTATTTTCGGGCTTCCCGCGGGCAAGATTTCAGTATTCATACACCCGCAGAGCATAGTGCATTCAATGGTTGAGTACATTGACGGCTCAATCGTGGCGCAGCTTTCAACAACGGACATGAAAGGCCCGATCGCATACGCCCTTTCCTATCCGGAAAGGATTGCCTCCGGCATAAGTTATCTTGACCTTAAGGGATTGAGCCTTGAATTCAAGGCGCCTGACCCCAAGAGGTTCCCATGCCTTTCCTTGGCGTATGACGCGCTCAAGGCCGGCGGGACCATGCCGGCGGCCCTTAATGCCGCCGACGAGGTTGCCGTTGAAATGTTTCTAAAGAAAAGGATAGGGTTTACTGATATATTTAAGGTGATTGCAGGGGTGCTGGATGAATTTAAGCCGGCGGCCATGCGGTCGGTTGAAGACGCAATTGAGGCCGACAGGCTCGCAAGATTTAAGGCGTTAAGCCTATGCGGAGCGGTTGCCTGACGGGCTTTTTTAAAAAAACAAAAAAGGAACTATTGAGATGGTCACAGTCGTATCCTTCATAATCGTGCTCGGCATACTTATATTCATCCACGAAGTTGGCCATTTTGCCGTGGCAAAGTACTCCGGGGTGGGAGTTGAGAAGTTCTCCCTCGGCTTTGGGCCGAGGCTTATCGGCGTAAGATACGGCGAGACCGAATACAGGCTGTCGCTCCTGCCCCTCGGCGGCTATGTGAAGATGGTCGGGGAGGCGCAGGGAGAGGATGTCACCGAGCAGGACCTCTCAAGGTCTTTTAACCATAAAGGCGTGCTTACGCGCTCCTTGATAGTAGCCTCGGGGCCGTTTATGAATCTCATCCTCGCGGCGCTCCTTTTTCCGCTTATATACATGATAGGCGTACAGGCCCCGGCATTCCTTGAGCAGAGCCCCAAGGTCGGCTTCGTCTCCCCTGAAAGCCCGGCATATTCCGCCGGCATGAGGCGCGGGGACATGATAGAGTCGGTCAACGGAAAACCCGTCAAGAACTGGGAGGAATATTTGTCCGCCAGCTCGCTTTATCACGACAGGGACGTTGACATGGGGGTTTCAAGGGCAAACGCCGCATTTACCGTAACGCTCAAGGCCTCTCATGAAAAGACGGAAAAGGCCGGCTACAGCGGGCTGTATCCGGAGATGGAGCCGGTTATAGGGGAACTCTCCGCAGGCTACCCCGCGAAAGAGGCCGGCATTCATGGCGGGGACAGGATTATATCCGTTGACGGCGCGTCGATTGTCCACTGGGCCGAGCTTGAGGAGGTCATACGCAGGGACGGCAAAAAAAAGATCTTTGTGGTTGAGAGGAACGGGGAAAACCTTACCATTGAGGTCGCCCCGAAATATAACGACGAGCTAAAGGCGTATCTTGTCGGCATTACGCGCAGGGAGAGCTATGTCCGTAAGAGCTACGGCTTCGTTGAATCGGTTGAGAAAGGGGCCTCAACGTCCATTGCAATGACCGGTCAGCTTTTCCTTGTGATAAAGGGCCTTGTAACGGGCGAGTATTCGCTTAAGGCCCTGGGCGGCCCGATTATGATCGCAAAGGTGGCGGGAAAGGCCGCAAAGACCGGTGTGGCGGAGCTGTTGGCGCTTGTCGCGTTTTTAAGCCTGCAATTGGGCATTATAAACCTGTTCCCGATCCCCGTGCTTGACGGCGGGCATCTGCTTTTTTTCTGCATTGAATCAATCAAGGGCAGCCCCTTAAGCGAACGGTTTTTATCCGTCGCTCAGCAGGTCGGGATGGTGTTCCTCATAGGGCTCATGGTGCTTGTCACATACAATGACCTTTTCCGCATATTTGAATAAATATCCCCCGGCGCGGCGGGCGGGGTAGGCGTGCTTACTCTGTCGGTGGACACATCCACTTCAGACGGGTCAATCGCGCTCGTCTCCGGCTCCGAGATCTTGTGCGAGAGGAGTGTGGCCGGCATATCGGCGCACGCGACATGGCTGAGCCCAGCCATTGACGCCGTCATTAAGGAAAACAATTTAACGATCGGGGACATCGGCCTCTTCGCGGTTTCGCGGGGGCCGGGCTCGTTTACGGGGCTCCGTATCGGGGTGTCAACCGTTAATGCCCTTGCGTGGGCGCTTAAGAAAAACGTCATAGGCATCTCATCGCTTCTTGCCCTTGCAATGAACATGAAGGCTCACGGCAAGACCCTCTGCACGGTGCTTGACGCGGGAAAAAACGAGGTCTACGCCGCCCTGTATTCGTTTTCAGGGGGCACTGTCTCTCAAGTCATGGGCGAGTGCGCCGTGACCCCGGCTGAACTTGTCAGGAGGATTGAAGGACTTGGCATTAAGGGAGAGGTCTTATTCCTTGGCCGCGGCATTGAGCGCCATGCCGGGTTTTTCAGGGACGGCCTTGAAAACGCGGTCATGGCTGAGGAATCCCTTTGGGGCATAAGGGCCTCAAATGTCGCATACCTTGCGCAGGAGGCCTTTAGGCTGAAGGGTGCTGATTCCCCTTATGGGCTTACGCCTTTGTATATAAGGAAATCCGAGGCGGAACTAAGGGCGGGGTTATAGTTTTCTTGTTGCTTTAAGGCTTGCTTTGGTTGACAACATTGGGGCATTGGGTTAATATACAAATTTCCGTTTATTGCTTTTTTAGATGAGTTTGCCTTTTAAAACCATACATTGTTGAGGTTAAAAAGGAGGCGACATGGCAAAAGAGAATAATGATGAGATAGTAAAAAGGCTTCTTCAGGAGGACTCGGACTTCAGGAGAAAGCATGACGAACACAGGGATTGCGAGCGTGATTTGAAAAAGATGGAGAAAAAGCCGAGGCTCAGCGCCTCCGAGGCGCTTGACAAAAAAAAGATTAAAAAAATTAAGCTTGCCCTGAAGGATGAGATGCAGGCAATTATTGCAAGGCAGAAATAACACCATGGATTCAAAAAAAACGACTAAGCCGCTCAGAAGCGACAGGATTAAAAAAGGCCTTGAAAGGGTGCCCCACAGGGCGCTTATGTACGCCACGGGCATACCCAAGGGCGAGATGAAAAAGCCCTTTATCGGCATCGCCTCAAGCTACTCCGACCTTATCCCCGGCCATATCGGCATGAGGGACCTTGAAAGGTTCATTGAAAAGGGGGTGCACACCGGAGGCGGATATCCCATGATATTCGGGCTGCCCGGCATTTGCGACGGGATCGCGATGGGGCACAAGGGCATGCATTATTCGCTTCCCTCAAGGGAGCTTGTAGCGGACCTTGTTGAGAGTGTGGCTGAGGCCCATGCGTTTGACGGGATAGTGCTTTTGACGAATTGCGATAAAATCTCGCCGGGCATGCTTATGGCCGCGGCAAGGCTGGACATACCCGCAATCGTCGTTACGGCGGGCCCCATGATGACCGGCAGATACAAGGGGAAAAGGCTTTCGTTCATAAGGAATACATTTGAGGCGATGGGAAGGTTCAGGGCCGGCGAGATTACCGAGGAGGAGCTTGCTGCGTGCGAGATCGGGGCGTGTCCGGGCGCGGGAAGCTGTCAGGGCCTTTATACCGCGAACACGATGAACTGCCTTACCGAGGCGATGGGCATGAGCCTGCCGATGTGCGGGACCGCGATGGCCGGGTCTTCCGAAAAAAGACGCATCGCGTTTGAGAGCGGCGAAAGGATCGTCGGGCTTGTCAGGGACGAAGTCACCGCGAGAAAGATAATGACGAAAAAAGCCTTTGAAAACGCCATTAGGGTAGACATGGCCCTCGGCGGCTCGTCAAACACGGTTTTGCACCTCCTCGCCATAGCAAACGACGCTGGCGTCAACCTTAAGCTTAAGTCTTTTGACGAGTTGAGCAGGACTACCCCGCATATCTCGTCAATTGAGCCGGTCGGGGATTACTATATGGAGGACCTGCATTGGGCCGGCGGCATACCGGCGGTGCTTAAAAGGCTCGATCCCCTGATAGCGGATAATCCGACAGTTTCAGGCAAGGGCGTCAAGGAGATAATAAGCGGGGTGCGCTACATTGACGGCGACGTGATACGGCCACGGGAAAAGGCATATCACAAAGAAGGCGGGATTGCCGTCCTCTCCGGGAATATCGCGCCTGAAGGCGCCGTTGTGAAGCAGTCCGGCGTTGCGGACAGCATGATGCGTTTTATCGGCTCCGCGCGCGTCTTTGATTCAGAGGATGCGGCCATGAAGGCCATACTCAACAAGGAGATTAAGCCCGGCACGGTTATAGTGATACGCTACGAGGGCCCGATGGGAGGCCCGGGCATGAGGGAGATGCTCGCGCCCACGGCTACGCTTGTAGGCATGGGGCTCGGGGAGTCGGTTGCGCTTATAACCGACGGGAGGTTTTCGGGCGGCACAAGGGGACCGTGCGTCGGCCACATCTCCCCTGAGGCGTATGCGGGCGGGCCTCTGGCGTTCGTAAAGGATAAGGATGCTATTGAGCTTGATATCCCCGCAAGGAGGATTGAGCTTAAGATAACAAGGCAGGAGTTTAAGAAAAGGGCAAAGATGTGGAGGCAGCCGAATCCGAAGATAACCTCAGGCTGGCTTTCAAGGTACGCAAAGGCAGTCACATCCGCTAATACCGGCGCGGTGCTCAAGTAGGGGGATGATATGAAAAAAAACAACAAGTTGACAATCGGGATATGAAAAAGAACGGGGCACAGGTTTTTGTTGAATGTCTGATAAAGGAAGGCATTGATACCGTGTTCGGATTTCCGGGCGGGGCGGTGCTTCCCATATACGACGCGCTCTACGACGCGCCGTTAAAGCACATACTCGTCCGGCACGAGCAGGGGGCCGTGCACATGGCAGACGGGTACGCCCGCGTCACGGGTCGTCCCGGCGTCGTCATCGTGACATCAGGCCCTGGCGCGACCAACACGGTAACGGGCATCGCAACGGCATACATGGACTCAATCCCGCTTGTCGTGTTCACCGGGCAGGTGCCAACGGCCCTTATCGGCAACGACGCGTTTCAGGAGGCGGACATAGTCGGCATAACAAGGCCGTGCACAAAGCACAACTTCCTCGTGAAGGATGTCTCTGAAATGCAGAGGATCATAAAAGAGGCGTTTTATATCGCCACCACCGGCAGGCCCGGCCCGGTGCTGGTTGACCTTCCAAAGGACGTGCTTAACGCGCCGTGCGAGTTTAAATACCCTGAGAAGGCGCACATAGAAAGCTATAACCCGACATACAAGGGGCATCCGGGCCAGATTAAAAAGGCCGTTGACTTCATCCTTTCCGCAAAAAGGCCCGTCGTGTACGCGGGCGGCGGCGTGGTGCTTTCCGACGCGGCGGGCGACCTCAAGGCCTTTGCCACAAGGCTCGGCATACCCGTAACAACGACCCTGATGGGGCTTGGCGGCTTCCCGGGCACGCACCCCCTTTTCATGGGCATGCTCGGCATGCACGGCACATACACCGCGAACATGGCGGTTACGAACACGGACTGCCTCATCGCCATAGGGGCGCGCTTTGACGACAGGGTTACGGGCAAGCTTGACGAGTTTGCGCCTTATGCCGGCATCGTGCACATTGACATAGACCCTACTTCCATAAGCAAAAATGTAAGGGTGGACATCCCCATCGTGGGCGATGTGAAGCATGTGCTTAAGGACATGCTCAAGATGATCCCGCAGCAGAAGGAGCTGAAGGCGCACAAGGATGGCATCGCAGAGTGGGTTGCCCAGATAAAAAAATGGTCCGACGCGCACAGGCTGACCTATAAACATGACACGGGCGGAAAGATTAAGCCCCAGTTCGTGATTGAACGGCTCTATGAGCTCACGAAAGGGGACGCGATTGTAACGACAGAGGTGGGGCAGAACCAGATGTGGGCGGCGCAGTTTTTCAAGTACGATTCACCGAGGACATTCGTAACCTCGGGCGGGCTCGGCACAATGGGCTTCGGCTTTCCGGCCGCGATAGGCGCGCAGATAGCCATGCCGGAAAAAACCGTAATTGACATCGCCGGCGACGGCTCAATACAGATGAACATACAGGAGCTTGCAACGGCGGTTCAGTACAAGGTGCCAGTGAAGGTGGCCATACTGAACAACATGATGCTCGGCATGGTGCGGCAGTGGCAGGAGTTTTTCTATGAAAAAAGATATTCGCACACCTGCATCTCGGTTGCCCCGGATTTCGTAAGGCTTGCCGAGGCGTACGGCGCGGTCGGACTCAGGGCGACAAGGCCCGACGAGGTTGACGGCGTCATAAAAGAGGCCCTTAAGGTTAAAGACAAGCCGGTGTTCATGGATTTTAAGGTTGACCCGTTTGAGGACGTCTACCCGATGGTCCCGGCAGGCCAGCCTCTTTCAAAGATGCTTTTGGTCTAATCTTTGTTTTTATAACGGAGGAGCGGTGAGACACACGATATCCGTGCTTGTTTCAAACGAGTTCGGCGTGCTTTCAAGGATATCCGGGCTTTTCTCTGGCAGGGGTTTCAACATAGAAAGCCTCTCCGTCGCGGAGACCCTTGACCCCAAGATTTCAAGGATGACCATCGTAACGCGCGGGGACGACAAGGTCATTGAACAGATAAATAAGCAGTTAAACAAGCTCATAAGCGTAATAAAGGTCCATGATTTTACGGGCGAGGAGCACATTGAAAGGGAGCTTGCGCTCATAAAGGTCACATGCACCGCCGAGAACAGGGCCGAGGTCTTAAGCATCGTTGACATATTCAGGGCAAAGGTCGTTGACGTAAGCCCCAGAAGCTACACGATAGAGACCACGGGCGATGAGGAGAAGATAAGCGCGATAACCGAGCTTTTCAGGCCGTTCGGGATTAAGGAGCTTGTGAGGACCGGCAAGATCGCGATGGCAAGAAGCCCCAAGCAGAAGTGAATTTTTTGTCTTTAAAAAATACCGGAGGATAAACAGAGATGAAGGTCTACTACGACAGGGATGCGAATCTTGAACTCATAAGGCAGAAAAAGGTCGCCGTCATAGGCTTCGGGAGCCAGGGACACGCCCATGCCCAGAATCTGAAGGATTCGGGCGTGGAGGTCGTCGCGGGATTAAGGAAAAACGGCGCGTCCTGGAAAAAGGCCGAGGCCGCCGGGGTAAAGGTAATGCCCGTTGGCGATGCGGTCAAAGGCGCTGATGTCGTGATGTTGCTCATACCGGATGAAATGCAGGGAGACGCCTATAAAACAGATATCGCGCCGAACATCAAAAAGGGTGCGTACCTTGCCTTTGCGCACGGCTTCAACATACACTTCGGGCAGATCGTGCCGGATGAGTCCTTAAACGTGTTTATGGTCGCTCCCAAAGGCCCCGGGCACCTCGTCCGCCACGAATACTCAAAGGGCGCCGGCGTTCCGACGCTTGTCGCGGTGCAGCAGGACCCGGCAGGCGATACGCTCAAGGTCGCCCTCGCGTACGCAAGCGCAAACGGCGGGGGGAGGGCGGGCATAATTGAGACGACCTTCAGGGACGAGACCGAGACAGACCTCTTCGGCGAGCAGGCGGTGCTTTGCGGAGGGGTGTCGGCCCTCATCACCGCTGGGTTTGAGACCCTGACCGAGGCGGGATATCCGCCTGAGATGGCTTATTTTGAGTGCCTGCACGAGATGAAGCTCATAGTTGACCTAATATACGAAGGCGGCATTTCAAACATGAGGTATTCAATAAGCAATACGGCCCAGTACGGCGACCTTACGAGGGGGCCGCGGATAATAACCGATGAGACGAAAAAGGAGATGAAGAAAATACTTAACGAGATCCGCTCAGGCGTATTCGCAAGGGAGTGGATGCTTGAGAACAAGGCGAACAAACCCGTGTTTAACGCCCTGACAAATGCGGGCGCCGAGCATCAGGTTGAGCAGGTCGGGGCCTCCTTAAGGGCTATGATGCCGTGGCTTAAAAAAGGACGCATTGTTGACAAGAAGAAAAATTAGCCCGTATTTCGCCCTGGGGCAACCGGCGGGCGTAAATGCATTTTTTCACGCTGACCCGGATTGAGGTGTCGCCCTTGGCGGGCATTTTCATAAAACAGGCAAAACGCTTTTCCATTGAAAAAACATTGAGAATATTCCCGGTTGCCAGAGAGGGTTTTCCCTTCATACTGGCCGCAATTTTGTGTATAATAATAGCGTGGTTCTTGGGGCTGGCTTGGGCCGAGTATGTTTTGGTGCCAGCGGCGGTTTTTATAATAGCGTTTTTCAGGGACCCTGAGAGGCGGATACCGGAAGACAGAGGCTCAATTGTAAGCCCTGCCGACGGCAGGGTGATAAGGATAGAGAGGTTGAAGCAAAACGGGCTTATCAGGGCGGACGCGATAAAGATAAGCATATTCATGAACCTCTTTAACGTGCACGTCAATAGGATCCCGTATGCGGGCCGTGTTAAGGAAATAATCTACAGGCCCGGAAAGTTTTTTAACGCGGACCTTGACAAGGCGTCTGAATTCAACGAGCAGAACGCGCTTGTGATGGAGGACGAATCCGGCAGGCGGTTTGCCTTTGTACAGATAGCGGGCCTTATCGCAAGGAGGATCGTCTGCCGCGCCAGACAGGGCATGGCCTTTAAAAAAGGCGAGAGATTCGGCCTGATAAGGTTCGGCTCAAGGCTTGATGTCTATCTGCCTGAGACATGCAGGCTTAACGTGAAGGTCGGGGATAAGGTCAAGGCGGGAAATTCAATAGTGGGGTACTGGCCATGATGGACGACGAGGTTAAGAACGAGATAAAGGGCAAACGGAATTTCAGAAAGGGGGTTTATATACTGCCGAACCTCCTTACCTCCGCGAGCCTTTTTGCCGGTTTTTATTCAATTGTAGCGTGCCTTGACAGCCAATTTGAGCGGGCCGCCGTAGCCATACTCGTCTCGGCGGTGCTTGACGGGCTTGACGGCAGGATTGCGAGGCTGACAGGTTCAACAAGCAAGTTCGGCGTTGAGTACGACTCGCTTGCCGACCTTGTCGCGTTCGGGCTTGCCCCGGCGCTCCTCATATTCACATGGGCGTTAAGGCCCTTCGGCAGGTACGGATGGCTTGCGGCGTTTCTGTATGTCGTATGCGGGGCGTTAAGGCTTGCAAGGTTCAATGTGCAGATCTCATCCGTTGAGAGCAAGAGGTTTAACGGGCTTCCGATACCGGCGGCGGCGTGCCTTGTGGCCACGACGGTCCTCATGTTTTTTTATTTCGGCAGGGGCGAGGAGACGACAAGGCATATAGCGGTGCTTATCCTCGTTTACGTGCTCGCGTTCCTTATGATAAGCAACATCAAGTATTACAGCTTCAAGGAGATGACCCACGGCCAGAGGATGCCTTTCAGCCTCCTCGTGGGGCTCATATTCCTCCTCATAGCAATCGCCGCTGAGCCAGTCGTCATGCTCTTTGTGCTTGTGCTCGGTTATGTCGCCTCAGGCCCTGTAACGACGCTGATTGACAGGCGCAGGAGGCTCGCCCAGAAGTCGCAGCCTAAGGCCGAGAAAAAAGAGGCCCTGAATCACGGGGCGCACAAGTAGCAAAGAGACACGCCGGAGAACCCGCAAGAGAAAATATATGGACAATATTGTAAGGATATTTGACACGACCCTGCGCGACGGGGAACAGTCCCCCGGCGCATCCATGAATGTTGAGGAAAAGCTCATGGTCGCAAGGCAGCTTGCGAGGCTCGGCGTTGACGTCATAGAGGCGGGCTTTGCCTTCAGCTCTCCCGGCGATTTTGAGGCGGTCAAGAGGATCGCGAGCGAGGTGCAGGGCCCCGCGATATGCAGCCTCGCGCGCGCGAGGGCAGAGGACATTGACTGCGCGAACGAGGCCCTTAAGCACGCCTGGAGGCCGAGGATACACACATTCCTTTCAACCTCGGACATTCACCTTAAGCACCAGTTCAGGCTTACGAGGGCCGAGGCCCTTAAAAAGGCGGTTGAAATGGTGAAAAGGGCGGCATCATACGTCCATGACGTTGAATTCTCGCCCATGGACGCCTCGCGGACAGAGCCGGCGTATCTCTACGAGGTGATTGAGGCCGTGATAGACGCGGGGGCGAAAACCGTAAACATCCCTGACACCGTCGGATACGCGCTACCTGAGCAGTTCGGCGCCCTTATCAGGGGGATACGCGACAATGTACGCAACATTGACAGGGCCGTCATCTCAATCCACTGCCACAACGACCTGGGGCTCGCAGTGGCGAATTCCCTGGCCGCCGTCGTGAACGGCGCAAGGCAGGTTGAATGCACGATTAACGGCATTGGGGAGAGGGCCGGCAACGCCTCGCTTGAGGAGATCGTCATGATACTTAAGACAAGAAGGGATGTCCTCGGGCTTGATACGGGTATAGCGACCGAGCAGATATATCCGGCAAGCAGGCTTGTAAGCTCAATAACCGGCATCATGGTTCAGCCGAACAAGGCGATTGTCGGGGACAATGCCTTTGCCCACGAGTCGGGCATACATCAGGACGGCGTTTTAAAGGAAAAAACGACCTACGAGATTATGAGGCCCGAATCAGTGGGCATATCGCGCTCAAGGTTGGTGCTTGGAAAGCACTCCGGAAGACACGCCTTCAGGACGCGGCTTAAGGAGCTTGGATTCAGCATGGATGACGAGGTGACGAACAGGGCGTTTGAACGGTTTAAGGCGCTTGCGGACGTAAAAAAAGAGGTCTTTGACGAGGACATTGAGGCCCTGGCGCAGGACTGCGTCTTAAGGATTGAGATACCAGAGAGGTTTAGGCTCATAAGCCTTAATGTCAGGAGCGGCACGGAGACTGCCCCGGCGGCGGAATTGGCCATTGAGGTTGACGGCAGGCTGATAAGGGAAAACGGCGCCGGCGACGGGCCGGTTGACGCC
The DNA here is from genome assembly GCA_038041305.1 of Deltaproteobacteria bacterium. Taxonomy (GTDB): domain Bacteria; phylum Desulfobacterota; class GWC2-55-46; order GWC2-55-46; family GWC2-55-46; genus JBBTGV01. The sequence continues at coordinate 24,213 of JBBTGV010000066.1, forward strand.
GCCTACAACACGATTGCAAAGGCGACGCAAACGAAGAGCAGGCTTCTGAAATACTCCGTGAACGCCATAACAGGCGGCACCGACGCGCAGGGCGAGGTAACGGTGCGGCTTGAAGAAGACGGCGAAATAGTTTTGGGGCAGGGCTCGCACACGGACATAATAATAGCGAGCGCGAAGGCTTACATAAACGCGCTTAACAGG
>JBBTGV010000067.1:0-9667 GCA_038041305.1 Deltaproteobacteria bacterium
CTCCGCGTCCTTTGCGTGTCCGGGGGTATCTCGTTTTGCGAGTATCCCGCCGTGTATCTTTGGATGAAGGGGTTTGAGCCTTCCCTCCAGCATTTCCGGAAAACCCGTAAACGAAGATATCGGTATGGCATCAACCCCGGATTTTTTTAAAAGCGCCTCTGTGCCGCCCGTTGAGATTATCTCAATGCCCATGAGAGAGAGTTCTTTCGCGAACTCCGCAACCCCGGTCTTGTCGGTTACGCTTATTATCGCCCGCCGCACTTTTTTCATGCCTTGCCTCCTCGCCGAATTTCCTGTGCCTTATGTAAAATACTTTTAACAGCTCGGACTGATTTAGATGGCTTAACAGCCTGTTGAGGCCATTATAGTAAAGGTTTTTTGCCTGCTTTTTTACGAAAAAGCAGGCAGGTTCATGTTTTTTATAAATTCCTTTTCAAAGTGCATGCTCCCTGAGAGGGACACGTATTTCGTGCTTTCCGCGATGCGTTCAGCCTCGTTTTTAGCGTTTTCTGAGCCGAGCGCGATTGTGGCGCCGAGAAGGGCGGCGTCTGCCTTGAATTCAACGCGGCCCGTCCATTCCCTGCTTATAAGCCCGATTGCTGAAAGGGCCTCTGGGTTGAGGCGGCCTCCGAACGCGCCAGCGATATAGACCTTTTCAATGTCATTTTCCTTAACCCCGGCTTTTTTCATGAGCAGATTAATGCCCGCCCTTATCGCGGCCTTTGCGTTCTGGAGCATCCTCAAGTCGTTCTGTGTAAGGGTTATCCGAGCGCCCGCGCCCTTGTAAAGCACGATAGAGTTTCCGGCAGGGTCTTCCATTATCCTGTCGGCGATGTTTGTCGCGATCTCGTCTTTGTTTTTTATCCTGCCGGTTGAGTCTATTGCGCCGAGCCTCAGCAATGACGCGGCTATATCCACAAGGCCGCTGCCGCATACGCCCTTTGGCAGCACATCCCCGATGACCTTAAGCCGAAGCTCGCCACGAACCACCTCCGAGCCTTCAATCGCGCCGTTCTGGCCAAGCATGCCCGAACTGATGTTGCCTGCCTCAAAGGCTGGGCCTGCCGCCGCTGAAGCCGCGAACAGAGCGTTGTTTGCGCGCAGTACTATCTCGGAATTGGTGCCTATGTCTATGGCAAGGACAGTGGATTTTTCTTTGCGCAGGCCCAGTAAGAGGCTGACCGCCACCGTGTCTCCGCCGACAAAGCCGCCGATAAGCGGGAAGGCGTAAAGCATCGCGTCAGGGCCTGATAAAAGGCCGAGGCGCCTTGCCGGAACGCGCCTTGCCTTTAAAAATGCCGGCCTGTAGGGGGGGGAGCTCAGGCATACGGGGTTGACCCCGAGGAGCATATGTTCCATCGCAGTATTGCCTGCAATCGCAAGCTCGGCTATGCCGTTAAAATCATTGAGGCGGCCTTTATCCATAAATCCCTTAATAAGGCCGTTGCACGCATTGACCGCCTCCTGTTGAAGGAGCGTAAGCATTTCAGGGTTTTTCCTTATCTCGTTTATCCTTGAGACCACATCGCCTCCCCAACGGGCCTGCGGGTTAGGGCATTTCAGCCGGGCCAGGATCCTTTCCCCGCCGTCCATGGCTGGATTGACGAGCGCGGCCTCAATGGTTGACGTGCCGAGGTCTATGGCAACCCCGAGGCCGCTATTTTTCGGGGCATGCTTAGAAACTGACATTAGGCGCGCTGCTTAAAAGGTATTTCAGGTCCTCATCCTCAAACTGGAATCCAATCCCAAGATAGGCTGATTCAAGGCCGTCTTCGCTGAATGCGTCGTCATGGCCCGCCGTAAAATAGAAAAACCTATTCAGGCTTAATACGGCCCCGGCCTTTACGTGCGGATTGCCGTTGCTGAAGTCAAACACGTCAAGGTGGAACCTGAGCCTGTCGTTGATGAGAGAATAGTCAGCCCCGACGCCCGCGCGGGACTCAATCATGCCGCCCCTTACGACAAGGTTTTTAAACCTCTTTGCAAGCTGGGCGGAGAATTTGAACGCGTCCGTAGTGGTCGTCTCAACAGTGGTTGAGCTTGTTGATTCCACGAGGGTCTGCCGCGTCTCTTTTTTTATCTTCCCCCTCGGGTCGTCAACAATCTCAAAGAGGTAGTATTTGTCCGCCTTTGGCTGGACCTTAAGCGAGAAATAGCTTTTTACGTCCCGTGCGTCAAAGAGGTATTCGCCTCTGTACCCGACATCCATCCTGAATGACTCGGCCTTTTCTATGTAGCTGTTTATGCCAACGACCGTCCTGTTCAGGTTTTCATACATGGACGGGTCGTTTAAGAACTTCCCGAGCCCGCCTTCCCCTTTTTCAATCTTCTTGGCTATATTGCCGACGGACGTCACGGCCGTGCTTACCTCCGGGGCAAGCTCTTTTGTAATCCTGTTTATCTCGGTTATGGTCTCGTTAAGCCTCTGGGAGACGAGATTCAAATTCCCGATCCCCTCTTTCAGGTTTCCGCTGTTGTCGGAGATCATCCTGTTTACATTGTCCGATGTCCTTAGCAGCTCGTCGTTTAAGTTCCTTATCGCTATCTTAAGGTCATAGGCGATGCCCGGGCCCTGATCCTTCAGAAGCGCCGAGAACTCGTCAAGGTTAGAGACCATGCGCCCGAAACTCTCGTCGTTTTTTTCAATGAGCCGGTTAAGCCTGTAGGATATCTCGTTTATGTTGTTTATGATGCCCCTCAGGCTTGCCTCCCCGTCCGGGCCGCCGAACACGTTGCCCAATGTCTCTGACACGAGCTTCACATCCGAGGCGACGTCGCTCAGGATTGTAATGAGCCTGTCCATGTCCGCGTAGGAGGTCGTCCTCGTTATCTCATCGCCTTCCTTTAGGTACGGGGCATTCGGGGACCCGGGCATAAGCTCAATGTATCTTTCTCCGAGAAGCCCCTTTGTGTTCAGCACCGCGGTAAAATCCTTGCCTATGTTCACGTCCGGCTTTATAAGGAGCATTATGTGCGCCCTGTTGCCCTTAAGCCCGATCTCCTTTACCCTGCCCACCTCAACGCCGGCAACCCTTACTGAGGAGTCCTTGTCAAGGCCTGCCGCCGAGTCAAAGGATACTGAAATGGTATATCCCTCGGTCCTGCCTATCTGGAACCCGCCGAGCCGCATGGACATGTAGACGAGCAGTATGACGCCCAAGAGGACGAATATCCCGACCTTTGCCTCTGGAGAGAATTTAAATATGGGCGTTTGTTCCGGCATTTTTGTATCACCTTACCGAATAATCCGTCAGATAACCCCTATCGGCCCTTTTGAGCTTCCTTCAAGGAACTGCCTTACCGCGGGGTCTCTTGTGGTCCTGAAATCATCAACGCTTCCTTCCATGATGATCCTGCCCTCATGGAGCATGGCTATCTTGTCCGCAACCTTGTAGGTAAGCTGTATGTCGTGGGTTATAAGGATGTATGTGGTCTTTAGCGCCCTCTGCGTGTCAAGTATGAGCTCTGCGATTGAATCGCTCATTATGGGGTCAAGCCCCGTCGTCGGCTCGTCAAACAGCACGATCTCCGGGTCCATTACAATGGCCCTTGCAAGCCCGACCCTTTTTTTCATGCCGCCGCTTAAATCAGAGGGCATCATGTCCTCTATGTTTTTAAGCCCGACCCTTTCAAGCTTCTGCCTTACTATGTCCCGTATGACGGCGTTGTCAAGGTCTGTGTGCTCCTTTAGCGGAAAACCGACGTTCTCCCCGACCGTCATTGAGTCAAAGAGGGCCGAGCCCTGAAATAGCATCCCAAAACGCTTGCGCACCTCGTTGAATTCCCTTTCCTTAAGGGCGGCGAGGTCCGTGCCGTCAAGCAGTATCTGGCCGGCATCGGGCTTTAAAAGCCCGATAATGTGCTTTAGAAGCACGCTTTTCCCCTCGCCGCTCCTGCCGATAACGACGGTAATCATGCCCTTTTCCATCTCAAGGTTGACGCGGTTAAGGATTTTTTTCGCGCCGAACGATTTTTCAAGACCAATAATTTTTATCATATAAATCAGCAAGTATCAAGGCTCGGGGGTTTTATCCAAAGGCCGGTTTTTGCGGCCCCGGCGTTTCTTATACCATGAATGTAGACATAAGATAATCTGATATGAGTATCAGGATGCTGCCTGTTACGACTGAGCTTGTGGCGGCCCTTCCAACCCCCTCCGCGCCGCCCTTTGTGTAAAACCCGTAGTAGCACGCCACCAGCGTTGATATGAGGCCAAAGACGACTGATTTTGAAAGCCCGGTAAAGATGTCCTCCACCTGCACAAAGTCAATTGTCCTGCCGATATAAATGCCGGGGTTTATGCCGAGTAGCCTCACCCCGACGAGATATCCGCCCGCCACGCCCACAAATTCCGTTATGATGGTCAGCACCGGGAACATGCAAACGCCCGCGATAATGCGGGGGACGACAAGGTGTTTTATGGGGTTTATGGCCATGGTGAAGAGCGCGTCAATCTGCTCCGTAACGCGCATCGTCCCAAGCTCTGTGGCCATTGCGCTTCCCGCCCTGCCTGTAACCATAAGTGCTGCAAGCACCGGGCCCAATTCCCTTGCCATGCTCAGGGCCACCGTGGGCCCGACAAGGCTTTCCGCGCCGAACCGCTTAAGCGCGTTGAAGCTCTGCAACGCAAGGACCATGCCGGTGAATGTCCCGGTAAGGATGATCACGAAAAGGCTCTGCACGCCCACGAACTCCATCTGCTTAAAGATGTTCTTGAACTTGACGGGCGGGGTGAACGCAAAGACGGCCGCCTGACCGAACATTATCGCCATCAGGCCGGTTGACGTCATAAAGACCTCGGTATGCCGGCCAATCCTCTCAAGATATTTCTTCATGTCTCAATGTATATGCGCGGGACCCGCCTGGATATGCCGCACAATATCTCGTAGCTTATTGTCCCGGCCCTGTCCGCGACCTCCTCGGCGGTTATGCGGGCCTTGCCGGCGCCGCCGATTATAAACACGTCATCGCCGACGCTTGCCCCCGGCACATCGGTGACGTCAACCATCGTAAGGTCCATGCACACCGTGCCGGCGATCCGCGCCCTAAAACCCCTTACAATTACCTCGCCGGAATCGCTTAGCCTCCTTGGAAGCCCGTCCGCGTATCCGATTGGAATTATCGCGATAGAGCTGCGCCTTTTTGTAATAAACCTTCTCCCGTAGCTTACGGGGCATCCCGACTCGAGTTCCTTTATCTTGAGTATCTTTGTCTTAAGTTGCATAACGGGCTTAATGCGGAATTTTTCCTTAAGATGCCTTGCGGGCAAAGACCCGTAAAGCATTATGCCCGGCCTTATAAGATTAAGACGCGATTCCATGTAAAGGACGGCGGCCGCGCTGTTGGCCATGTCAATGTAGTCCGGCGTAATGCCGAGGCGTTTTATGCATTCAACGCACTCACGGAAGGCATTAAGCTGGGAGTTTGAAAACCCCCAGTCCTCTGCCTCAGCCTCGGCAAAATGCGACATTACCCCTTCAACCTTCAAGTTTTTAAAATCCTTAAGCCTCTTGAAGAAAGATTCAACGTCTCCGGGCAGTATGCCGAGTCTTCCCATGCCCGTATCTATCTTTACATGGATATTTTTAACAACGCCGGTTTCCGCGGCCTCTTTATCAAGGAGACAAGCGATGTCGATGTCAAAGACAACCGGGGTCAGGTTATGCTCAAAGACCTCTTTAATCTGTCCGGGATAGATGCCGCCAAGCACCACAACCGGTTTTTCTATGCCCGCCTGCCTCAGCCTTGTCCCCTCCTCCGCGATGGCGACCCCGAAGAAATCCGAGCCTTCCTTTTCAAGGGTCCTTGAAACCTCAATATCCCCGTGGCCGTATGCGTTTGCCTTTACTATCGCCATGATCTTTGTCTCCGGAGACAGGGTTTTCCTTAAGCCCTGATAGTTATATCTCAGGGCAGACAAATCAATTATGGCTGTTGTCGGTCTTTTTTCCATTTTGATGTAAAAAGAAGGAGAATAGGGTAAGAATACTTAAATATCATCAATAGATGCAAGTGTAAAGCGAAACTTGGCCGTTATTGGGGAAGATGTGTCTGGAAAGATATTAAGGCAGGGGAAAAACGAATAAAAAACAAACGCCCGTTAAAAGGCGCTTCCCACGGTCATGGCAGGCGTAAGCGCGTCTTTAAGCTTCTGTTTTGCGCGCTCCTCTATCTGCCTTACGCGCTCCCTTGAGACGCCGAGCATATCGCCTATTTCCTGAAGGCTTAAGGCCGGGTCCTCCAAAAACCTCTTTTCAACGACAGTCCTTTCATTTTTGTTAAGGACAAGAAGGGCGTTGTTCAGCTCCACGCCCGCAATGGCGAGCGCTTCCTTTTGCGCGACAAAGAGGGCCGGGTCCGCCTCTGTATCGGAGAGCATGTCAATGAATGCCGTATTATCGGGTTTCCCTGAAAGATGCGCTGAAATCGGGGCGTCAAGCGAGAGTTCGCGCGAAAGCCCGGTTGCGACAATGTTGCCCTCAAGACTGTCCTTATTATTGTCCTTTTTGTAAAAAAGCATTTTCTTAAGCGCCCTTGTATTCCTCTTTACGAGGTTGGACGTCTTCAAGATAAAGTCCTGTATGTGAGACCTTATCCACCATGTCGCGTAGGTGATTAGCCTGAAACCCTTATAGGGGTTGAATTTTTTTACGGCCACCATAAGCCCGATATTGCCTTCCTGTATAAGGTCGGCCAGCCTCGTGCCGTAGTGCCTGTACTCAAGGGCGATCTTTACGACATATCTCAGGTTTGACGTTACAAGCTTATGCGCGTCTTCAAGGCTTTTGGTGGAATAATACCTCTTTGCAATGCGCTCCTCCTCCTCTGCCGAGAGGATATGATAGCGGCTTATTGCAACAAGGTAATTATTCAGCGAATCGGATAGAACCGGAAGGCTCACGTAAGACGCTCCTTTGCCTATTGTGCTAATATTATAGGGATTTTTAGTGGGTTTGTCAAGAAAGCGGGCAACAAAAATATAGGAGGCCTTCTTTAAGCATGGAAGCCCCCGTTCGCCCGGCCAAGGAAAACCGTTAATGCGCCTCTTCCAGCGCCCCGCCCAAATAAAGCATTGTGAGAAGCGAGAATATGAATGACTGGATATATATGACTATCATGCCGAGTCCTGTTGTCAGCATGAGAAGCGGATACGCAACCGGCATCATGAGCAGGAACACCCCGACAATCTGCTCATGGCCCATCATATTCCCGAATAGCCTCAGGGAAAGCGAGACAGGCCGCGCTATGTGGCCGATAAGCTCAATCGGTATCATGAGGGGCGCAAGCCACCACACCGGGCCGACGAAGTGCTTAAGGTATTTTATCCCGTGCTCCTTGAACCCCACTATGTGCGTCATGCAGAACACGATAATGGAAAGGCCGATAGTCGTGTTGAAATCAGCCGTGGGGGGTATAAATCCGGGCATGAACCCAAGGAAGCTTGAGATGAAGATGAAAAACGCGAATGTTGCGACAAAGGACAGGTATTTCCTGCCTTTGAGCCCCATGGTTTCGTTTACAAGGGCGTCAAGGCCGTTTATGACCGTCTCAAGCACGCATTGAAGGCCGCCGGGAACAAGGCAGAATCTTTTTGACATCAAGACAGAGAATATAGCGAGCCCGATTATCACATATATCATCAGGGCCGTATGGGCATGCAGTCCGAAGCTCGGCAGCAATAGGCTATGCATCTTTGAGTCCCTCCCTTGCCTTTATGATTATTATCGTAGTCGTCGTCGTTATTGAGGCCGCGATGCCGGCAACAAGCGCCCACGGGCTTATGCCCATGTAAATAAGGACTGCAAGCACGCATGCGCTCACAAAAAACCTGATATAGTAGTTCCTGAGCATGTAGCTGCCCGCCTTCTGCGGGGAGAGGCGGTTGAGCCTCTGAGATAAGCGCAGGAGCAGGTATATGTTCGCAATCCCCATGACATAGCCGGCCAAAAAATGAGGGGCAAGCGCGATATTGTATAACCCGAAGACAGCGGCCCCCAATGCGCCCACAAAAAGGTTCGCCATCGCCGCCAGGTATATGATGGGGCCTATGTTGTAAAACGCGTTCTCCGGGGCTGCCGCCTTAGATGTCATGTTTTTTTACAAGCGTAAAGATGTTTTTAAATCCCGCTATTATCCCGAATATAAGAAAAATTATCGTAAGCCACGGCTTTGTTGAAAAGAGCCTGTCAAGGTATATCCCTATCGCAAGCCCCACGAATGTTGATACGACAAGCGTTATGCCTGCGGTTGCAAGCGCGCCAGCGCCTTTTAACGGGCCGTTGCCTTTGTCTTCTTCCGGCATCTTTCCCAGGTTCCGCGAATCCTTTAATTACTAACACGGAGGCCTCCCGGAAGTCAATCCTTAAAAGCCCGGTTGACCGCACAGGCGGTTTCTAAGTGCTTAAGGCCTTGAATCACCTTTTGCGTCTCCGAAAGGCATGTATGCGTTAGCAAAAAGGTAAAGCCATGCGTTCGCAAGGCCAAAATTTTACATTTTATGCGTTTTTGTGTCAAGTATTCGTTTTTTCGCGCTGTAGAGCCTTGACTGCGTGCCCCATTGCTGATAAAATTAAACCTCCTTGCAGCGGCTTGTCGTCAGCCAACCACGTCACAACAAAACAAAGGGGGACATTTGAAAGGCATCGTAATGGCAGGCGGGTTCGGCACAAGGCTAAAACCCCTTACGAACGACCTGCCGAAGCCCCTCGTGCCCATGGCAACGAGGCCCATAATAGACCCCATAATTGAACTGCTTCAGAAAAATTCCATTACGGAGCTTTCAGTGCTCCTTTATTTCCAGCCTGACCTGATATCCGGGCATCTGGGCAACGGCTCGTCGTTCGGCGTTAACATAAAATACATCATTCCCACGGTTGACCTCGGCACGGCCGGGGCCGTCGCCTACGCGATGAGGGAGGCGGGGGACAATTCAACGACCCTCGTGATAAGCGGCGATGTGCTTACGGACATTGACCTTAAGAAGGCGATAGAATTCCACAAAAAGAGAAAATCCATCGCGACAATCGTGCTTACGAGGGTTGAAAATCCGCTTTCATTCGGCATCGTGATTACGGACACGAAGGGCCGTATCAAGAAATTCCTTGAAAAGCCCGGCTGGGGCGAGGTCTTCTCCGACACGATAAACACCGGCATATACATACTTGAAAGCCAGGTGCTTGACTGCATACCGAAGGACGGGGAGTTTGATTTCTCAAAGGACCTGTTCCCGGCCCTGCTTGAGCGCAAGATGCCAATGTTCGGCTATATCGCGGAGGGATACTGGAAGGATGTCGGAAGCCTTGATGAGTTCAGGCAGGCGAACATGGACATATTAAAGGGGAGCGTTAAGTTCTCAATACCCGGGGAAAAGGTAAAGGGCAGGGACATCTGGGCCGGTCATGGCGCGAAGATTGATTTTACATCAAGGTTTGAAGGCGCCCTCGTCGTGGGCGCGAACGCGCGAATCGGGGCAGAGGTGCGCATTGTCAACTCCGTCATAGGCTCAAACTCCGTTGTTGAGGAGGGGGCAACCATCATAGATTCCGTTGTATGGGACAATGTAAGGATAAAAAGAGGCGCCTCCATGCAGGAGGCCATCGTCGGCGGCTTTACCGAGGTCCACGAGGGCGCGCACCTCTCGGAAGGCTCTGTGGTGAGCGACCACTGC
>JBBTGV010000068.1:0-21911 GCA_038041305.1 Deltaproteobacteria bacterium
TGTATCTGCTTAAGAACGTCAAGCCCTTTTTTGCCCCGCTGCCTCTTCATGCCGTCCGGGGCGTCCGCGATATGCTGGAGCTCGGTAAGCACAAAGCGCGGCACTATGATGGGGCCTTCAATGAATCCCGAATCCACGACATCGGAGATCCTGCCGTCTATTATGACGCTCGTATCCATTAGTATCATGGAAGGCACAGGCGCCTGCCTTTCCTGCCTGTTGTCCGCGGGGTCTTTAAGGAATCTTGAAAGCGGGAAGCCCTGAAACTCGTCCCCCTTCCTCATGCCGAGGCTCAAGCCGATGTACCCGATTATTGAATTTGACAAGAGATACGCGGCAAACTCCATGTGCCTGCTGTCAATCAGGCTTGCCGCGAGCGGGAATGTAAGGAGGTTTGCCACAACGAGGCCGGAGATAAGCCCTATGGCGCCGCCGGCGATAATCCTTAACGGCGTTTTTTTGACCTTTTCCTCAAAAAGAAGCGCTATTACGGCTATTATAAGACCGCTTATGACGCCTATATATGCGAGTTTTTGCCCGACGATCTCAAGGACTACGAGATAACCGCTTGCGGACGAGAAAAAAACCAAAAGAGCGCGCATCATTATAAACACTTAAGATGCACTCCTTTCAGCTTTGCATGATGCGGATAAGTTCCTCCTCAACCTTTTCTTCCTTGATATTTCTTGCAATTGATAGCTCTTTTACAAGCAGGTTTTTTGCCGTATCAAGCATCTTTCTTTCGCCAAAGGAAAGTTCTTTGTCAAGTTTAAGCAGATAAAGGTCCCTTAAAACCTTCGCAACCTCCATTACGCAGCCGCTTTTTATCTTCTCGGTGTATTCCCTGTATCTCCTGTTCCACGTCTGGTTGTCAACAGGGGGAAGATCGCTTCTTTCGCGCAGTATTTTATAGACCTTTGGGACCGTGTCTCTTGCAACGATCTTCCTTAGGCCGACTACGGAGGCCGTTTCAACCGGCACCATTATGATTGCCTCTGTGTCAAGGATGCTCAAGATATAGTAGAGTTTGCTGCTGCCGGAGACCTCCCTGCCTTCAATCCCCATAATAGTGCCGACCCCATGGGCTGGATAAACCGCGAGTTCTCCTTTTTTGAAAGACTGGCTTAGATATCTTGTCATTGTTTTTGGGGGGAATATTGCAGATTCTTTTATACCACGATATGAATATCAAGTCAATTGTTTATTTCATTGCGCGGGCCCGGCGATGTTTAACCGGAACGCGGAATCAGCCTCGTCATGGCCGGTAGTTATGGCGGCATACCTTATTTCAACGCGCTCATAACCGTATGAGATTACGACTGAAAATGGCAGGTAAAACCCGTTTACGGTTCTAAAATCACTGTATCCTATCGTAAAGAGGACATCCTGCCCATTTAGTTTTTTCATTTCTACCGGAAAGCCCATTGAATCAAGCGTAATCCTGTAATCATTACCTTTTCCGGGGATTTCAGCGAGGAGCAGGGCTGATACGAGTTCCTGAGGCGTAAACGGATAGGGGTTTATGCCTTGAACCGGGAAGTATGCCCTTGTCTCGCCGTTGGAGTAGGTCTCAATGACGCTGCCGTTGGAGGCAATGGCCATGGCAGTCTGCAGGAACGCGCCCGCGACCTCAATCCTGAATTTGTCCGGGGCCTTTAGGATGATGATTGCCCTGCCCTTAAGCCTGTCTTTCCCGAAGACATCTATAACGGCCTCTGCCTTCAATGAATCGGGCCTTGGGCCTTTGTCGTAAGGAGTTTTTTTGGTTTTAAGGTATGCGCAGCCTGACGGGATTAGGAAGAAGAGGAGCAGGATAAGTATTCGCCGCACTTCTTACGGGTCCTTGGCGTTTGTTGCCTTTAATTCGTTTTTGAGCTTGTCTATCTTGTCTTTAAGCTTTACGTTGTTAGGGTCAAATGAAGACGCGGATTCAAAAAAATTAAGGGCCTTCTGCTTGAAGCTGCCCTTTAGGTACGCGTCCCCGAGGTGTTCAATCACGACAGGGTCGCGCGGCAGATACTTTACGGCCTTCTCAAGCTCCGCGATAGCCTTTTCAACATCGCCCTTTTTGTAGTAGACCCATCCGAGGCTGTCAAGTATGTGGCCGCTTTCAGGCTTTATGTCAAGGGCCTTTTTTATGTATTCCTCCGCCTCGTTCAGCAGTATGCCTTTTTCAGCGTATGAGTAGCCTATGTAGTTAAGGGCGTTTGCATGCCTTGGGTCAAGTTCAAGGACCCTGCGCATAGCCTCAATTACCTTGTCTTCCGCGTGCAGGTCGTCGTAGAGCACGCCCAGGAGGAATTGCGCCTCGGCGTCCTTTGGGTTTATCTTTATCGCGCGCTCAACGGCGGTGATGGCCTCATTGTATCTCTTCGCCTCCCTGTACACGGAGGCAAGCAGCCTTAGAAGCTCGGTATTTTCGGGCCTCGTGGATATGGCGTCCTTAAGCGACTTTATGGCGTCCTCTGTCCTGCCCTGACGCTCGTAGATGTAGGCAAGGTGCACCTTCGCGTCCGCATAGCTCGTGTCGCGCTCCGGTATCAAAGAGTATTCCTTAAGCGCATTGTCAAGGTCCCCGTTCTCCTCGTAGGCCGTCGCAAGATAGTACCGGATCCTGTTGAGCTTGGGATTAAACGCAAGGAGCCCCTTGAATTTTTCTATCGCGACCTTAAAATTCTTTTTCTCAAAATGTATAAGCCCTATCTTGACCATCGCGTCAAGCCGGGTATCCGGATTTTTCTCAAGCGCCATGTAATGGCCGAGCGCGTCCTCAATCCTGTCCTGCTGGATGTAAAGCTCGGCAAGCCTGCTCCTTATCGCGGCGTCCTCCGGTGCGGCCTCAATTCCGCCGAGATATATCTCAATTGCCTTGTCTATCTTTTTGGACAGCTCATAGACGATGCCGAGTTCAAAATATCCTGCGCCGAAGTGCCTGTTTATATCAATGGTTTTAAGATAGTAACTTTCCGCCCTTGAATAATCCCCCCTCTCAAACTCAAGCTTCGCGAGGTAGTAATACGCCATGAGCGAGTTCGGGTTCAGCTGGACGAGCCTTTTTAATGTCGCCGCGCCCTTTTCGTATTCGCGCATCTTCGCATACAGCATGCTCAGGTGCAGGTAGTTTTTCGCGTTCTCAGGCTCAAGGTTGAGCGCAATTTCATATTTCTCGGCCGCGCCCTTTTCGTTTTTAAGTACCACGTAAAGCTCCGCGAGGGCGACATAGGCATCCGCGTACTTGGGGTCCACGTCTATCGCCTTCTCAAGGTGTCTTCTGGCAAGGTCATGGTCCCCGGAGACGATGTAGAGGGTGCCCATGTCGGAATGCAGGAGCGCGGACGAGGGGTCTATCAAGAGCGCCTTTTTATACATGTCTATCGCGCCTTCAATGTCTCCCATCTTCTTAAGCGACTGCGCGACCATGAAGAAATAATAGGCGTTTGTTATGTTCTTGTTGTTGGACGGGGCACCTCCTGAGTATATGCCGTCCATCGCAAAGGCGGGCGGCGCGTTAAATATGAATATTAAGAGCGCCGACAGGAGGGCCTGCGGTATTATCAGGTATTTATACCTCTTTGAGAGTTTTCTTAACATTCGTGTATGGCAAGACCGGGTTTGTCTTTTAATGCAGCTAATGTATTTATCGGATGTTTTTTTCTGCAATTAAATGTTTTTTTCAAGCCCTTAAAAATTACCGGTTTTTTCTGCATGTACTGCGCGCCTTGCGGTAAGCCTGCAGGGTTTGCTGCGGATGCAAATGGTGCGGCTTTGTTAAGTATAGCACTTATCCGCAGAACAGTCAAACCATATGATCGCGGGATTTATCCGGTGAATGGGGTGCAAAAAGAAGATTTCAGGCCGTCTCTATCCTTGCCTCTTCAATCTTTTTCCTGACGGCCGGGGGCAGGTGCAGGGATTCGGTATCCATTGTTGAGAGTATGCCGAGGAGGAGTTCAACCTTGTCTTCAACGGAGAGACCCTTGTGTATAAGCGCGCAGCGTTCGCCTTTAAGGGTAAAGAGCCCGCCGCGGGTGTTTACCTCGCCCTTCCTCAAATCATCGTAGACGAGCTTTACGGAAAGGCCTTTGAGCGTCTCTTCAAGGATATTTAGCATGGCATCGCGCGTCATATGGGGATATTTTCCATTTTATTTATTTTTATGTCAAGTCCTTTAAAAATTCCGCTGCACGGGAGATCGTCGCCTCAAATCTGTTGACACAAGATGCGCCATGGTTTATATTTTATACAAGAATGCATTGAAAGGAGTTTGAGTCCGAGAATGTCAGAGAACATTATAAACGTAACCGACGCCAATTTTGACTCTGTAGTGCTCAAGGCGGATCTGCCCACGCTCGTGGATTTTTGGGCAAGCTGGTGCGCCCCGTGCAGGGCCATAGCCCCCATAGTGGATGAGATGGCCGCGACATTCATCGGCAAGATAAGGGTTGCGAAGATGAATGTTGATGAAAACCCGGCTACCCCCGGCAAATACGGCGTAAGGGGCATCCCGACGCTAATACTTTTTAAGGACGGCAAGGTGCTTGACCAGCTCGTCGGGGCCGTTCCAAAGAATCAGATAAAGGATCTTATAAATAAGTCCATTTAGCTTGCAATGAGATATGGATGATTTTTCAAGGGCAGATGCTTTTTAAGTAAAAAGCCTGCCCTTTTTTATTCGTTGAAATAATGCAAAGAAAAATTCCTTTACATCCCCTGCTTAATTGCCTCGTTTTTCTTGTGATGCTCTCTCCGGTCTTTTTCTCGGGCTGCGCCAAAGAGGACGCAGGCGCGCCTTCGTATGCGGCGGTCGCCAAGGAAAAAGAAGAGGAGCAACATGCCCCTGCCTTTACGCTTACTACGCTTGACGGCAGCCAGTTCAGCCTTTCTTCGGTCAAGGGCAGGCCTGTTGTCATAAACTTCTGGGCAAGCTGGTGCGGCCCGTGCAGGTCCGAGGCCGGGGAGCTTCAGAATGCGTATCTCAGATACAGGGGCAAGGGGGTTCTTTTCATCGGCATTGCCGTTGACGACACGACCGAGGAGGCGGGGAAATTCATAAAGGAGTTTAACCTTACATTCCCGTCCGGTCTTGACAGGAACGGCTCAATCGCAAAGGCGTATAACCTCTACGGCGTTCCGATGACGTTCGTTGTCCAGAGGGACGGCGTGTTGAGCTATATACACGTAGGCACTATAACGGGGAAGGTGCTTGACAAGGAGATTCAAAATGTGCTTTAAAGCGCATCCCCCTTCAAAAACCCCTGTCCGCGAGAGACCCCGTTCAATGCGTTGCGTGTTTGATTCAGGCCTGTTAGAATCGTAGCCATTCCCTGTAAACTCCTTTAACAGGAGGCTCAGATGCCCGTGACGCTGTCAAAAGGGGCCATAGCCATCCTTGAAAGACGATACCTCAAAAAAGACCCA
This sequence comes from Deltaproteobacteria bacterium, assembly GCA_038041305.1. Lineage (GTDB taxonomy): Bacteria > Desulfobacterota > GWC2-55-46 > GWC2-55-46 > GWC2-55-46 > JBBTGV01. The sequence goes on from JBBTGV010000068.1 coordinate 5,419, forward strand.
TCAGGCAATGTCGTTGAATCGCCTGAGCAGATGTTTTTCAGGGTCGCGTCAAACATCGCTGCGGCCGAGTCCCTTTACGGCGTTGGGCAGGACGCAAGGAAAAGGCTTGAGGATGAGTTTTTCAGGGCCATGACCGGGCTTGAGTTCCTGCCTAATTCCCCGACGCTTATGAACGCGGGCAGGAGGCTTCAGCAGCTCGCGGCCTGCTTTGTGCTGCCTGTTGAGGATTCACTTGATTCAATATTTGAGGCAGTCAAGAAAACAGCCGTAATACACCAGTCCGGAGGGGGCACCGGGTTCTCCTTTAGCCGCATAAGGCCCGCAAACGACATCGTCGGCTCAACCGGCGGGAGCGCAAGCGGGCCCTTGTCCTTTATGCGCGTCTTTAACGCCGCGACGGAGGCGATAAGGCAGGGGGGCGCGAGAAGGGGTGCTAACATGGGTGTCTTAAGGGTGGACCATCCCGACATAGAGGCGTTCATAAAGGCAAAGGACGACCCAACGGAGTTTTTAAACTTTAACCTGTCCGTCGCGCTGACAGACGCCTTTATGGATGCGCTCGGCTCAGGCAAAGACTATGACCTTGTTAACCCGAGGACAAATAAAATGGCAGGCTCAAGGAGCGCAAGGCAGGTCTTTAACCTGATCGTTGAGTATGCGTGGAGGAACGGCGAGCCGGGCGTCTTATTCATTGACGCCGTAAACAGGGCAAACCCAACGCCGCGTCTCGGCGCGATTGAGGCGACAAACCCGTGCGGCGAGCAGCCGCTTCTTGGCTACGAGGCATGCAGCCTCGGGTCAATCAACCTCGGAAAATTTCTTAAAAGGAACAACGGAGCCGCTTCCGTTGACTACGATAAGCTTGGGCATACCGTAAGGCTCGGCGTGAGGTTTCTGGACAATGTAATTGATGCGTGCAGATATCCGGCGGAGGAAATAAGGGCAATGGCAACGGGAAACAGGAAAATAGGGCTTGGCGTTATGGGCCTTGCGGACATGCTTTGCGGGCTGAATCTGCCGTATGAGAGCGAAGACGGGGTTAGCCTTGCGGGCGCGGTTATGGGGTTTATCAACAAAACCGCATGGGACGAGTCAAAAAGGCTTGCGGCGGAAAGGGGGCCTTTCCTGAACATAAAGGGCAGCATCTTTGACAGGGCGGGCGTTCTCCCGGTAAGGAATGCCACAACCACAACCATAGCGCCCACAGGCACGCTAAGCATCCTCGCGGGATGCTCTTCAGGCATTGAGCCGTTTTACGCCCTCGGATACACGAGGCTTGCCCTTGAAGGCATAAAGATGCACGAGGTGAACGCCCTTTTTATGGAGAGGGCGAAAGAGGGCGGGTTTTTAAGCCCGGACCTCGTTCATTTTGTGATGGAGGGAGGGGACATAAAAAAAAGAGACGATGTGCCGCTTGAAGTGAAAAGGGTTTTCCAGACGGCATCCGACGTGAGCCCGGAGGGGCATGTAAGGATGCAGGCGGCATTCCAGGGGCACACCGACAATGCCGTGTCAAAGACCATAAACCTCCCGCATTCGTGCGCCAGGGAGGCAGTGGAAAAGGCGTATATGCTCGCGTACGGGCTCGGATTGAAGGGTGTTACCGTGTACAGGGCCGGGACAAGAAGGGGGCAGGTGCTCTCGTGCGAGGGGTCCCTTTACTGCTGATTTTAGGTTGGACACGCGCCTTGAAATCTGCTAAAAGGATTGGGGCAAGGATTATATGATGAAATTTAAGATATCTCCGTCAATACTGTCCGCTGATTTCACCCGTCTTTCAACCGAGCTTAAGGCTATTGAGGACGCGGGCGCTGATTACGTGCATATAGACGTGATGGACGGCTCGTTTGTGCCGAACATCACGGTCGGGCCTTTCATAGTGGAGGCGATAAGGAGGGGCACGGCCCTGCCGCTTGACGTGCACCTTATGATAGAGGCCCCTGAAAGGTATATTGACGATTTCGCAAAGGCCGGAAGCTCCATCATAACCGTGCATGCCGAGGCAACGAGGCATTTGCACAAGACCGTTCAGGCGATAAAGGAGAAAGGCGTCAAGGCAGGGGTCTCCGTAAACCCCGCAACCCCCGTGGCCGTTCTTCAGGACATAATAGACGAGTTGAACCTCCTCCTTATAATGTCGGTCAATCCGGGCTTTGGCGGGCAGGGCTTCATACCTTCAAGCCTTAAAAAGATCGCGGACGCAAGGCGCATGATAGAGGCGTCGGGCAGGGCTATTGAGCTTGAGGTGGACGGCGGGATAAAGGCGGATAACATCGCAATGGCCGCCTCGGCCGGGGCCACGGTGTTTGTTTCAGGCTCCGGGATATTTTCAACGAAGGACTACAAGGAAACCATTTCAAAGATGAGGGGCAACATAAGGGCCGTTCATTCGTAAAGGCCGCGCCTTATGACTTCCTCCGCGGCGAACACGGCGGTTTTTACGGCGTTCGTCTCGCCTTTTTTAAGGGCATTTTCCGTAATATCGCCGGCGGCATTCACAACCCCTGTAACGCACCCTGCCCTAAGCCCCATTGAGCCTGCCGCAACGAGTATGCTCGCGGACTCCATCTCGTAGTTAAGCACATTCAACTTCCTCCACTCAAGCCTCCCGTTGCGTATGCTTCTTATGGAATATTTCCTGAATGAATCCCGCCTCTCCTCTCCCGGATAAAAGGTCGCGGATGACGCCGTTATGCCGAGGTGATAGCGGATATTCGCCTTTTTTGCGCCTTCCACAAGGGCGTGGACCACGGAGAAGTCTGAAATAGCGGGATACTCAACGGGCGCGTAATGCGTTGACGAGCCGTCAAGCCGCACCGAGCCTGTTGTTATGACGCAGTCCCCGGGCTTTACGCGGTCTTGAATTGAGCCGGACGTGCCGACCCTGATGAATGTCCGTATGCCGGATGAGGCCAGCTCCTCAACGGCGATCGTGGCGGAAGGCCCGCCTATCCCGGTTGATGTGACGGCGATGAAGGCGCCGTTGATGCAGGCCAGGTGGGTCGTGAATTCCCTGTTTGACGCGAGCATCTTAAACGGCGTGGAGTATCGCCTTGATATGAACCCGGCAATAAGGGCGGACCTTGCGGGGTCTCCGGGCAGGAGCGCGATGGCGGCTCCTCTGAGTGTTTTCTTGTCAAGGCGGATGTGGTATGCTCTCGGCATGAACGGGTGTTATGTGGTTACGCGTTTAAGCTTTTTTGAGATAAATCTTTATGCCGCCCGAGTCCTCTTTTACGTCAAGCAGGGTGTTGCCCGTTGCCTCGGCCCACACGGGCAAGTCCTTTTTTGACACAGGGTCGTCCGTAAGGATCTCCAACACCTCGCCCTTGTTCATCGCCTCAAGCGCGAGCGCGGTTTTAACGGACGGCATGGGGCAACTCAGGCCCCTTGCGTCAAGCGTCCTGCTGACGTAGAAATTTTCCATGTGGCTCTATTTAAACCTCGCCCGTTAGATAAAGAGATTCACCTCTGAATCCTTTGCAAATGAAAGATAGGATACAGCCCCTATTATGTCCTGACACTCGTCTATAAGGTCTTTTTTGGCGAGCCCCATGACGGTCAGGCTCATCTCGCAGGGATAAAACTTCACGCCGAGCGAATGAGCGGTCTTTATGAACTCGTCAATCGGCGGCACCTTTTTCTTTGACATCATCATCTTAAGCATCATGGGCCCCATGCCCATCATGTTAAGATTTGAAAGCGCGAGTCTTTTCGCGTGCCTGTAGTTCATGACATTGAGCATCTTCTGCATCCAGTCCTGCCCCTTTATGAGGCCGCCCTTCTTTTTTATCGCGTTAAGGCCCCAGAACGTGAAAAAAATGCTCACCTTCATGCCCATGGACGCCGCGGCCGTGGCTATCACAAACGCCGCAATCGCCTTGTCAAGCTCGCCGCTGAAGAGCACAATGGTTACGGCGTTTTTCTTCTGCGCTTTGTCTGTCATATTCAACATATTATCTTATCATCGGGGTTTTGTTCAAGGGATTTTAAAATCCCCGGCCGTAAACGGCTGGTAAGCGCGCCAGCTCTGTTCCCGCTAAGCAGGCGATTTTTTTAGCCTGTTCAGCGCCTTTCTCGCCTCATCGGCGAGGATAAGCGCCGCCGGGAACATAAGCAAAAACGCCCAGTCCTTAAACCCGATCGGCGCGAACCCGAATGTCCTCTGAAGCATTGGGACGTAAATAAGGGCGAGCATTATAGCGGCTTCAATCGCGATGCTTGAGAGCACGAGCCTGTTCTTGAGGAACCCCACGGTGAACACGCTCTCGCGCTCCGTCCTGCAGGCAAAGACATTCCCGATCTGGCACGCAACGATTGCGGCGAAGGTCATGGTCGTTGCCGCAAGATACGAGGCCCCTTCGGCTGGAAGCGGCGCGCCGGGTTGCCATCCCCTTATGTAATACGCAAAGAAGAACGCCGCCATGGCGAGCACGGCCTCAATCGGCCCCAAAAACATGTATGCCCTCGCGAGGGTCTTAAAGTCCAGCAGCCTTTTTGTCCTTGGCCTCGGAGGCTCTTTCATGATGCCCTTTTCAGGCGGCTCCACACCGAGGCCGAGCGCCGGGAACACGTCCGTGCCGAGGTCCACCGCGAGTATCTGCATAACGGTCAACGGCAGCGGGATCCTGAATATCACAAAGCCTATAAAGGGGATTATCTCCGGGATGTTGCTTGCGAATATGTAGGTTACGAATTTTTTTATGTTGGCGTATATGGCCCTGCCTTCCTTTATCGCGTCAACGATGGACGCGAAGTTGTCGTCCGCAAGGACTATGTCCGCGGCCTCTTTCGCGACATCGCTGCCCCGTAGGCCCATTGCAACGCCTATGTCGGCTTTTTTAAGGGCAGGCGCGTCATTGACCCCGTCGCCTGTCACGGCAACGACCTCGTTATTTTCCTGAAGGGCCGAGACTATGTTAAGCTTGTCCTCAGGGGCGACCCTTGCAAATATCACGCCGTCCGATTTAAGCGCGTCCTTAAGCTCATTCCTGCCCATTGCGTTGAGCTCAACGCCGGTTATGACCCTCGCGTCAGGGGCAAGGCCCGTCTCTCTGGCGATTGCCTTTGCCGTGAGCCCATAGTCGCCCGTAATCATTATGACCTTTATGCCGGCATCCCTGCACTCCCTTAACGCCTCTTTTACCTCAGGCCTCGGCGGGTCAAGCATTGCGACGAGTCCGAGAAAGCAAAGCCCCTTTTCAATGTCCGCCGCGGCGTAGGAGGCTTTTTTCTCAACCCCCCTGCCTGCAACGCCTAATATTCTTAAGCCTTTTCCAGCCATAAGGTCGTTTTGCGCGAGTATTTTGGCCTTTTCCGCCTCCGTGAGATCCCTCATGCCGCCGTCCTCAAGTATCGTCGTGCAGAGGCTTATAAGCTCTTTTGGGGCGCCTTTTACAAAGGCCGCATGGTTAGAGTCCTTGATGATTTTTTTTAGCAGAGGGTCCTCTGCGTTTGGCTTAACCTCGTGCACGGTCGTCATCATCTTCCTGAGCCTTTCAAACGGCAGGTGCGCTATCCTCGGGAATAAGCCGTGCAGTTCATCAAGCTTAACCCCCGCCTTAACCGCCGCGGCAAGCATCGCGCCCTCGGTAGGGTCTCCTGAGACGCCCCATTCCTCTTCTGTCCTTGCCGGACGGTTAAGCGTTGCGTTATTGCAGAGCGCAGAGGCCTTAAGCGCGAGTCTTACGCCAAGCCCGTCAAGGTCTTTTTCCGGCAGGGGCGCGTTATTAAGGAGAAAATCCCCGACCGGCGCGTATCCCGCGCCCGTAACCTCAACAATAGCCGCGTTCACGAATATTGAAGTGACGCGCATGCGGTTCTCGGTAAGGGTTCCGGTCTTGTCCGTGCAGATAACCGTTGCGCAGCCGAGGGTCTCAACAGAGGAGAGCTTTTTCACGATGGCGTTCCTTTTTGCCATCCGCTGTATTCCCATTGCCAGAGACAGGGACACAGTGGGCAGCAGCCCCTCCGGCACATTGGCCACTATTATGCCGATTGCGAATATGAAGCTTTCCGCAAAGGTAAGGCCCGCCAGACCAAAGCCCAGAAAAAAGAAGGCAAGGCCAAGGCCGATGGCAATCATCGTGACGATCTTGGTTACGTTCCTAAGCTCCTTCTGAAGCGGGCTTTCCTCTGTCTTGATTGCCTGCGTAAGGTAGGCGACGCGGCCTATCTCGGTATCCATGCCCGTTGAGGTGACGACCATCTCGCCTGAGCCGGAGACGACCGTCGTGCCGGCAAAGACGAGGTTCGGGACCTCTGTCCATATAAAGGCGGCCCCGTCCATAAGGGGCTCCGAGATCTTGTATACCGGCTTGTTTTCGCCGGTTAAAGCGCTGTTGTCAACGCGCATCTCATCTGCCGTGACAAGCCTTCCGTCGGCGGGAACCTTTTCGCCTTCAGAGAGCCTTATGATGTCGCCCGGCACAAGCGTCTCGGAGTTTACGGCCCTTTCGCCACCCCCCCTTATAACCCTTACATTCTTCGGGAGGAGGACCAGAAGCGCCTCTACCGCCCTTTCGGCCTTGTATTCCTGCCAGAAGCTGAAAAGGGCGTTTATTATTATCACAAGGAATATGGCCCATCCGAGCTGGGGCATGCCCCCTATGAAGGCCATAGCGCCCCCTGTCCAGAGAAGCACCGCAAAGAGATTCAGGAAAAGGTTTGACAGAAAATCCTTTAAAAGGACCCCTTTAACTATGGTCTTAATCCTGTTCGGCCCGACAAGGCCGAGCCTTTTTGCCGCCTCTTCCTCGCCAAGCCCGCGTTCGTTCGTCCCAAGCTCCGAGAACACCTCCTCCCTTGAAAGCGGGATGTAAAGGGATCTGTGGCTGCCTTCAGCCCTTTTTATCTCCTTTCTTACCGCATCCTCGTCCCTTGCGGAGACGAGGGCCTGAATGAAAGGCTTATCCATGAGAAGCCATTCAAGCCTTGACAGAAGCTGAAGATGCGCACCGCTTTCCCTTATGGGGGAGATTATAAGGAAGAATATCCTTACGTAGTGCTTTTTCCCCTTCTGGGGTATGCCCTTTTTTGATATGGCAAGCCCGATGGTCATATCATCCACGGCCTCGGACAGGCAGTGGAATACGGCGCAGTCCGTGCCTTCAAGGCTTTCATGGCCTTTAAGGTCGCAGACCGCCCTGTAGTTGTCCCTGCCCGCGGACGGCAGGAGCTTTTCCGCCATGGCGTCAAGGACGGTTGAATGAGACCTTGCCGTCACATCCAGCATTATTATCTTAACCCGCTCGGAGATGTCCATACACGCAAATGATAGCAGAAAAATTTATAATATAAAATATCGTTAAGCGGGATAAAAACATGGACTTCTCAAACATAAGGTTTCGGTTTTTAACAAAAATGTTGTTGCTTCAACGGGTTGTGGTATAATGAAAAGCATGTCTGATTAAGGGGAATTAGCATAATGACCTTCCTGCGCCGAGAAACTCAATCCCCCGTATTAAACAACGCTGAATTCAGCCTTCCGATGCTCCTTGAGAAGATCTTCATGGAGCACGGCAAGGATTTCAGGAACTACAAGCGTTCAACCATTTTCAGAAGGCTTCAGAAGAGGCTCAATGCCCTTAATGTCTCCACATACGGCGAATACTCGTCCATATTAGAGGCAAACCCGTCGGAATACCAAACTCTTTTTTCAAACCTGACCGTCAGGGTAAGCGAGTTCTTCAGGGAGCCTCCCGCGTTTTCATTCCTTGAGAATATCCTGCAGGAGTCGTTTAGCGCGGAAGAACCAATCAAGGCATGGTCCTGCGGGTGCGCAAACGGAGAGGAGGCGTATTCCCTGGCGATAATCCTCTCAAATTTCCTTGATGCCGGGGCGTTTATGGCATCAAAGGTGTTTGCCACCGACATTGACCACGGCGCGGTTGAACAGAGCAGGCTTGCGATCTACAGGGATGAGTCCCTAAGCAATGTTGAGCCGCATATTAAGGAGATGTGTTTTTTAAGGACGCACGGGCAGTACAAGGTGAAATACAACATACGGAACATCGTCAAGTTCGGCGTCCTGGACATAGTGACAGGGTCTCCCATAGGAAGGGTGCAGGTGCTTTTATGCAGGAATCTCTTCATATACTTCAACAAGGGCCTTCAGGATGCCGTCTTTGCAAAGCTTGATTATTCGCTTATGCCCGGCGGCATCCTTCTGCTCGGCAGGGCCGAGCTCATACCGCAGTGCTTTAGCTCAGGATATACGCTTCTCAATAAACCCTTCAACATATACAGGAAAAAGGGATAAGCCCCGTGAATCTCATCAGGTATTTTGACAACAAGACCATCGGGTTCAAGATTACCGCGGCCTTTGTCTTCATCATGCTCATACCAATGGCGGCGCTGGCGCTTATCTCATACAGGATTATTGATTCAAGGCTTGAAACCGACGCGAGGGACAGGCTTCACATGAGCATTGAATCCGTCTGGTCGGAGTATTACGCCAGGAGCGAACAGATGCGTTACGGCATGATACAGGCGGCCGTGATGCCTGAGATAAGGAATGCGATAAAAAGGGGCGACGGCGCGTATCTGAAGGACGTCATGGCAAGGTGGAAGCAAGGCAGGCCCTATGTTGACGTATGGGGCGCGCTTGACGCCAAAGGTAGCGTGATTGCCGCGTTGGGCGGCGACAGGTCCGGGGGCGTTCTGGAGTTAAACGGCATGGTTAAAGACGCCTTGAGGAGAGGGGTGCCGCGGATCGCAACCGAGATTATCTCTCAAGATGAGTCTGATAATGTCCTTGGCGTTGCATCGGGCGGCACGCCGCTTCATGACGAGTCAGGCAAGCGTTCCGAGGCGGATGTCGCGAGGCTTAAGGCGGCAAGGCAAAATATCATGGGGTTATTCGTGGTGACACCGGTGCTTGACAGCGCGGGGTTAGCTGTCGGCGCGATCGTTACCGGCGATGTCTTAAACAATGACAGGTTCATACCCGATATCATGGCAAGAAAGGTTTCGGGGCTTTTTATGGGCATTTCAGCCGGAGGCGTGCGGATAACGACGAACCTTGCAGACAGGTTCGGAACTGATTTGATCGGAACAAAGCTTCCTCAGGATATCATTTCAAATATAGGCAATAACGAGTCCTTTTTTACGGAGTTTTCGGTTGGCGACACGGCGTATACCGCGATGATTGAGCCCATAAGGAACTACAACGGCTCAATCATAGGTTCAATAGACGTCTCCTTTTCCAAGGAAAGGCTGTGGGGCATGCAGAGGGCCAATCAGAAGGCGATCCTCGTCATAACCCTTGCCGGACTCACCGTGTCGCTCCTGGCCGCCTTCATATCAACCCTTAAGATAACGGGCCCGGTAAGGACGCTTAAGGATAAATTAAAGGACTTTGCCTCAGGCAATTTTGACGCAAGGATAAGAGTTGACGCCGAACCCGGGACAATGGACGAGATAAAGATCCTCGCGCAATCCTTTAATTCAATGATGGACGAGGTGGGCGGCCGGGAGCGCGAGAAGGCAGGCTATTTGAAGGAGATTGAAGGCAAGAACAGGGAGTTTAAGGAGCTTAACGAGGAATACAAGAAGACGAACGAGGAGCTTGAGGTCGCTTACGAGGAGACCCAGAGCCAGACAGAGGAGCTTTTGGCCATAAACGAGGAATTGAAGCTCTTAAACGAAGACCTTGACAGGAAGAACCTTGAGCTTAAGAGGGCCAACTCAATCATCACGATGGAGGAGGAGGAGATAAGGAGGGCAAAGGAGAAGTTAAGGCTCATATACGACAGCATCAGCGATGATATCCTCCTCGTTGACCGCAACTACCGTATTTTTGAGGCAAACAGGCATTTTATTGAGAGGCATGGGCTTGCAGGGTCGCAGACGATAGAGAAGAACATATGGGATATTTTAAAGATGGATGCCCCAAAGAACAACTGCCCAATAAGAAAGGCGATTGACGAAGGCGCTCCTCAGCTGGCCGAGCTTGCAAGCAAAGACGGCCGGCGATACCGTTTCCAGTCGTTACCGTACTTAAGGGAGGACCTTAATCTTTCCGTCGTCTACGTTGAGGACATCACGGAAGAAAAACTCCTTGCAAACAGGCTTATGCAGTCGGACAAGCTTTCATCCATCGGCGAAATGGTCTCCGGGGTGGCCCATGAGCTGAACAACCCGCTTACGGGCATAATGTGCTTTTCGGAGCTTATGTCAGGCGATGCGATCAACGAAGGGGCGAGGGACAAGGCAAAAAAGATAAACGACGCGGCGAAGAGGTGCAAGCGCATAATAGACAACCTCCTTACGTTCGCAAGGGTCAAGACCCCGGAGAAGAAATACGAGGACATTAATAAGATTATAAGGGATGCGGTTGAGCTTATGGTCTATCAGTTCAGGACCGACAATATAGAGGTCAGGCTGGACCTTACGGAACCCCTGCCGTGCACCATGCTTGACGAGGGGCAGATGCAGCAGGTGTTCTTAAACATCATAAACAACGCAAGGGACGCGATGGTTCAAAAGGGCGTAAGACACGGCAGTCTTACGATAAAGAGCAGGCTACGCGAAAACAGCATTGTCGTGAGTTTTGAAGACACGGGCAAGGGCATGTCCGAAGATGTCGTGAAAAGGATCTTTGAGCCGTTTTTCACCACCAAGGGCGTGGGCGAGGGCACGGGGCTTGGCTTAAGCATATCCTACGGCATAATAAAGGAGCACGGCGGCAATATCGGCGTTTCAAGCGTTGCCGGCAGAGGCACGACATTCACCGTTGAGATTCCTATCACGACCGAAGCGCTTCTGGCCAATAAAAAGGCGCCCGGGCCAGACGGCTTTGAATTAAACAGGATAAAGGTGGCGGCAAGGGGGCTAAAGGCCCTTGTCATGGACGATGAGGAGGTGATACTGGAGATATTGGATGAGAGCCTTAAGTCAACGGGTTTCAAGGTGCACCTCGCGGGCTCGGTTCAGCACGCCATAAACAGGATAATTGAGAACGATTACGACATAATCTTAAGCGACATAAAGATGCCGGGCATGGACGGGAAGGATTTTTACTGGAAGGTAAAGGAGCTTAAGCCAGAGGCGATAGACAGGATATTGTTCATATCAGGGGACAACGTGAACAGGGAGACTCAGGCGTTCCTTAAAAGCACGGGCAAGCCTTTTTTAAACAAGCCTTTTACCGTGGACGAGCTGCACGGGGCGATTTCAAAACTTCTGTTTCCAAAAGGAGGCACTGCATGACTGGGAGGCTTTTGCCGTCGTTGCCCCGCTTGATGCTCGCGGGGGCGGGTTTCTGTCTTTTGCTGTTGTCCTCATTCGCGTATGCGCTCGGGCCCGATGATGTGCCGCGGATTACGCCGGAGGAGCTTAAGGCGCGGCTTGACAAGGACGAAAAGATAGTCGTTCTTGATGCGAGATCCGTGATCTCATACGCCAGGAGTCCGGTTCGGATAAAGGGCGATGTGAGGATGGCGCCTCATGAGATTTCGGAAAGGGCGAAAGAACTCCCGTCAGAAAGGGAAATCGTAGCATACTGCACGTGACCCGACGAGGCCACGAGCGCCCGTGCGGCGCTCACACTCATGGGCAAGGGATTTAAGAGGGTAAAGGCGCTTAAAGGCGGGTTTGACGCATGGGTGAGCCGCGGCTATCCGGTTGAGAAGAAGTAGCCTTTTAACCCGTTGTTTGTCATGGAAGAGATTGCCTGCCGGCAAGGCCCGACGCATCGGGAATGTCCCGTCATGTCCCGCCTTTCGTCAATCTGCCGGCCATAAAGAGTGTTTGCGGAGCGCCGTTGTTTGAAAACCCCTTCAATAAAAAAAGGCAGGATCATAATATACAGGCTCTTTGACGCCGCGCAGGAGATAAACCTCGCGATGATAGAGCTTAAGGAGAAAGAGGGGGCCAAGAGGCTTAAGCTCTCAAAGACCCCCTACATGAAGGCCATTGAGATCGCAAACCCGCCCCTCTCGTTTGACCTAAAACCCTTCAGCAAGCGCCTCTTTGACAGGGAGGTAAAGATACAGGTCATAGCAAAGGCATTTGACTTCGGCGTCATATCCATCGCGTTTGACGTCCCGGTGCCCGAGGGCGCGACATTTGCCGAGCTTGAGGCGACCTCAAGGGCGCTTGAGGGGGACCCTTCAATCAATGAAATCGCAAAGGAATACGTGCTTCAGCTTTTTGACAGCTTCGGAGCGCACATCCTAAGCCCTGAGATAAAGCAGGACTTTATAGAAGACTATCTCATATTTTATATTGAGGAACTCACGGGCGATGTTCCGGGGTTCAAGGCACAGGACTTCCTGCGCCATTATGACGCGGCGCGGCTGCTTCTTTACGAGGAAAGGGACCTGTCCGCATTTACGAGAAAAGAGACCTTAAGGCACTGCTTCAGCTACTACCCGGACGACCTTATAATCGTGCACATTGACAATGCCTTGATAATAGACCCCACCGGGAGCACGGACATGCCGGACATACTTGAATTCGCGAACGCGCAGATACTTGAGCTGAGGTACTACGACCATGTGATAGACGCGGAGCTTTCATGGATATACGGGGAGCTTACGACGCGGGGCATCGCTTTCTTCAGACTAAGGAAATATGAAAAGATCGCGAAAAAGATAACGCGCATCTTAACCGAGATGACGCAGATCACGGAAAAGGTCAACAACGCGCTGAAGGTGACCGAGGACATATACTACGCGAGGATATACAGGACTTTCATGTCAATACTCAGGTGCAGGGAGTGGGAGGACAGCATAGGGGAAAAGCTCCGGATTATAACAAACACCTACAAGATGCTCCATGACGAGATATCCTCAAAGAGGACCTATGTGATTGAGCTTTCCATACTTATCCTTATAGCGATAGAATTCGCGCTTGTGCTTTTGAACGAATAAGCCGGGCTTCTTGCAATTTTAATTGATTAAAACTATAATCTGATACTGCGTATGAGAAAGACGAGGCTTTTCATAGCGGACGATCACCCGGTCCTGAGGGACGGGATAAAATCAATGTTTTCAGGCCTGCCGGAATACGCCGTCATCGGAGAGGCGAGTTCCGGTACCGAGGCCATCAAGGGCATCTCCGAGTACAGACCCGATGTCGTGATAATGGACATTACCATGCCGGAGGTGAACGGCATAAACGTCACGAAAAGGATTTTGGAGGAATTCCCCGAGACAAAGGTCGTCATACTCTCAATGCACGCGGACCTTCATCACGCGATAGACGCGTTCAGGGCAGGGGCGACCGGGTATGTGCTGAAGGACTCCGCGACAGCCGAGCTCATCCATGCCGTTGAAAGGGTGATGGCCGGAGGCAAGTACGCAAGCCCCGTGATCGCGGAAGACCTTTTAAGCGACTTCGTTGACGCCATAAAAAAGGACTCATCCGGCAGGGATTCGTTTGACATTTTAAGCAACAGGGAAAAAGAGGTGCTGAAACTCATTGCCGACGGCAGCAGGAACAAAGATATCGCCGAGAAGCTCTTTATCTCCGTGTCAACGGTCAAGACCCACAGGAATAAGATCATGAAGAAACTTAAGGTGAACGACGTGGCAAGCCTTATGAAGGAGGCGATGAAAAAGGGGATAATAAAGACCGAGTAGGCGGGTATAGGATTCTACGACAATGCCCGGCCATTTCAGGCCGGTTTTTTTATATCTGGCGGTAAAGGGTTTGCAAACAATATTTTGCTGTGGTATAAGGTTGCCTTGACGGTTTTTGAAGATCGGGGCGTGGCTCAGCCTGGTAGAGCACCGCGTTCGGGACGCGGGGGCCGGAGGTTCAAATCCTCTCGCCCCGACCAGTTTTTTACAGTAACGGCAGGGATTTGAAAGTTGCCGGGCAGTTGCTTCCTTTTTAGGAAAAAAAGAAAGCAACCAAAGAAAAACCGATAAGCCGCATTATGGCTGGCTTCAAGCCCGCTGATTAAGCCTTCCCTCTAAAACTTCCTTGCATGGCATACCGTTGTCAGTTTGCCTGGACCTGTGATACAATCACATGGCCGATGGCGTGCCTCAGCCGTAAAACAGCCCTTTATGCCGGGGCATAAAACCTGAAGATAAATGCTTAAGGGATCCATAAAAAGATGCCTTGCGCCCTGGCTTGTCGTATGGAGGGGGCCGTCCGACTCCAACAGGGTCTCCCTTACATTTGACGACGGGCCGGACGAGGCGCATACGCCGGCCGTGCTTGACGCGCTTAAGGCAAGCCGGGCAAAGGCGACTTTCTTTCTCGTAGGCGAGAAGGCAAAAAGGCATGTGGACATCGCAAGAAGGATATCTTCAGAGGGCCATGAGATATGCAGCCATTCCTACAGGCACGATAGGCTCATCAATATGCCCTTAAGCGGGATAAGGGGCGATTTAAAGGCTGCCGAGGAGGCGTTTGCCGCCATAGGGGTTGCGCACGCGGCGGGGTTTCTTCGTCCGCCGTACGGATGTATCGGGATTAAGCTCCTGCTGATTTCGGCGTTAAGGGGCGTAAAGATAGTGCTCTGGTCAAAAGACCCGGAAGATTTCGCTTGTAAAGGCAGCGCTGAAATTTTATCTTATTTCAGGGCAAATCCGATTGTGTCCGGCGACATCGTGCTCCTTCACGACAAGTCAGGGGCTACCGCTGGCGCGCTTGAAAGGCTGATTGCCGACATCCGCTTAAAAGGCATTGAGCCGGTAACGCTAAAGGAGCTTTTGTCGCCGCGGAGATGAAGATTTTAAGACAACCCCTTATGTATTGTAAAGAGACTATCATGAATCCGGCGGCCAACGAAGACCTCTCGCATATCCCGAAGGATTTTCCGGCAGTGGCGGCTACGGTCCCGGGGCGACTTAAATCAAATGCCGTTAAATACTTTCCCGAGCTTGTCGGGAGGGATTTCGCGTTAATGCCGCTTGGACAGAAGACCTCAAGCTATCCGATGCTCCATTTTTCAATCAATGCTGAAGGCGTAACGAAGGGGATATTCGTAAAGTTTGCGCCGTTTGCTGATGGTTTTAACGAGGGGCTGGACGAGTATGACAACCTCAGGCGCATGGAGAAGGCGCTGTCCGGAAAGGGGTTGCCTTATTCCAGCCCGCGGCCCCTTGACTTCTGGCATGACATTCAGGCGCTCGTGATGGAGGAGTTTTACGGAGAGCCTCTTAAGGATGTCCTCTTTAGCAAGAACACCATAGGCGCAAGGCAGGCAACGAGGGATTATCTTGCCGGGGTAACGGGGCTTGTCGGCCAGTGGCTTAGTTGTTATCATCACGCGGGAGGCTTGGGAAAAGAGCCCTTTGACGGGCATTTTCCGGAAAGGGCGGCCTCTGCCATAAAAGAATTGAAGGAGGCGGGCTTTTCGGGTCGTCCGCTTAAGGAGGCTATGGACGCCGTAGACACGATAAGGACGCTGGCAAGGGACAGCCGGGCAAATGCACCTATCGCGCCCGCGCACGGCGACGTTGCGCTTGATAATGTCCTCGTAAGGGACAACAGCGTATGCGTCCTTGATCTTTCATACCGCAAGACCGCGCCCGTGTATGAGGATGTCGCCGCGTTCTCAACGGCATTGGAGACAATAAACCCTTACCCGTCGTCGGTTGCGTGGAGCTATCAGGGGGCAAAGAGGCTTAAGGATTCCTTTATAAAGGCGTATCTCGGCGCCAGGGGGTTGTCAAAGGACGAGGCCCTGATGCTCAACGGATACACGCTGACGGAGCTGATGAGGAGGTGCGCCCACCATTTAAGGAGCGCCGCGGCAACGGGCCCGCTTGCAGGGGGGTTGGTCGGCGCCGTTGTAAGGAGGAAATACATCAGGCTTTTCTCAAGGGAAGTAGAATCATTGAGGCGCATAATTTCCGCATAAACATGAAAGGGTGACAATAAGGTGTACGAGGCGAGAGGGGATTATAAGAAGGAAGAGGCGGAGGTCTACGATGAAAAGCGTTTTTCCAGCCTCAAGGGGAGGCTGTACCAGTGGCTTCAGAAGAGCAATATCGTAAAGGCGCTCTCAACGCTGCCGCCGAAGGCAAGAGTGCTTGACCTGCCGTGCGGCACGGGCCGCGTGACTGAGGTGATGGCCGGCATGGGGTTTGTCGTGACGGCGGGGGACCTGTCGGTGCACATGCTTGAGGTGGCGCGCAAGAAGCTGAAGAACAGCCCGAACGTCGCTGGCTTTGAACAGGTTGACGCCGAGAGGCTTAAATACAAGGACAACAGCTTTGACTGCGTAACGTCAATCAAGTTCATGCACCTGCTGCCGCGGGAGGTGCAGGACAGGGTGCTCAAAAATCTTGCGAGGGTCAGCAGGGATTTGATCGTGGTTACATACGCGTACAAGGGCTCGTTCAGCTGGATAAAGCAGTATGTGTTTATGAAGAGGTTCTATAAGGTGAATCCGAGTTCAGGCCACGCAAGAACCGTTCAGGAGCTTGAAGGGGTTTTCGGCGCCATGGGGCTTAAGGTTCAGGCAAGGCTCTTTACATTAAGGCTCTTCTCCGAGGAAGTCCTCTATGTCCTTAAAAAGACGCGGCGCG
>JBBTGV010000069.1:0-6733 GCA_038041305.1 Deltaproteobacteria bacterium
CATGAAGAAGCTGGGCGCTGAGTGGATAATATCCGTATCGGCGGTGGGGAGCATGAAAAAGGAGATTAAGCCCGGCCATATCGTGATAGTGGATCAGTTCTTTGACAGGACAAACAGCAGGGCGGGCAGTTTCTTCGGGGGCGGCGTCGTGGGGCATGTTGAGTTCGCGGACCCCGTGTGCCGCGGTTTAAGCGCCGTATTGCACGACGCCGCGAAAAAGGCCGGCGCGGTCGTGCACATGGGCGGGACATACGTCTGCATAAACGGCCCGCAGTTCTCAACAAGGGCTGAATCCAACATATACCGGAAGTGGGGCGTGGATGTGATAGGCATGACGAACATACCTGAGGCGAAGCTTGCAAGGGAGGCGGAGATCTGCTACGGGACCGTCGCACTTTCAACGGACTACGACTGCTGGCACGCCACAGAGGAGTCGGTTACGGTGGAGGCCATACTTGAGATTATAAAGGCGAATGTCAGGACCGCCAGGGAGATTATAAAAAACGCGGTCCCGGCGATATCCGCGAAAAGGGCGTGCAAGTGCGCCTCGGCCATGCAATACGCCGTTATAACGGATAAAAAGGCCATAAAGGGGAAGGTCAGGAAAGACATGTCCCTGCTGATCGGGAGATACCTTGATTAGGGGAAAAGGGGTTTGGAATGCAGATACTCGTTGTCGGCTCGGTTGCGTTTGATACAATAGAGACGCCCTTTGGAAAGGCCGAAGAGGTGCTCGGCGGCTCGGCCTCGTATTTCTCCGCGTCCGCAAGCTATTTTGCGAAGGTGCGGCTTGTCGCGGTCGTTGGAGAGGACTTCCCGGATGAGCACGTAAAGAGGCTTGCGGCAAGGGGGATAGACCTTGACGGATTAAAAAAGGTGCCGGGCAGGACGTTCAGGTGGAATGGCAGGTATGAATATGACCTGAATCAGGCGCATACGCTCAAGACGGAGTTGAATGTGTTTTCATCGTTCAACCCTGAGATACCGGAGACATACAGGGACACCCCGTACGTGTTCCTCGCGAATATTGACCCGGAACTCCAGATGAAGGTGCTTGATCAGGTAAGAAACCCGAGACTCGTCGCCTGCGACACGATGAACTACTGGATTGAGGGAAAGCCAGAGGAACTTTGGAGGCTTCTTAAAAGGGTTGAGGTCTTCGTGATAAACGAGTCCGAGGCGAGGGAGTTCGCCGGAGAGGCCTCCCTCGTAAAGGCGGCGCGGGCGATATTAAAGCGCGGCCCCAAGTCAATGATTATAAAGCGCGGCGAATACGGGGCCATAATGTTTAACGGAGACAGCATATTCTCAGCGCCAGCGTATCCGCTTGAGGAGGTCTTTGACCCCACGGGCGCGGGCGACAGTTTCGCTGGCGGCCTTATGGGCTATATAGCAAGCACCGGGGACTTGAGCGAAAAAAACATAAGGAAGGCCATCATATACGGCTCTGTCATGGCGTCCTTTAACGTGGAGGCGTTCAGCCTGAACCGCCTTGTCTCGCTTAAAGACGGGGAGATTGAGGCAAGGTATAAGGAGTTCAAGCGCCTGACGCATTTTGAAGGATTATGATTTTCTTGAAATACGCATATAAGGCCTCGCCCGTGCGCCTCAAGGCCGTGCTGATGCTGGCATTGCTTGCCTTTGCCGTCTCCTCCTGCGCCAATTCGCTCGCGCAGAGGAAGGAGGAGAGCGTCATACACTATAAGCTCGGCACCGTGCACCTTAAAGACAGGGACTATCCGGCGGCGCTCAAGGAGTTGACGAACGCCATTGAAATGTATGAGGGAGAGCCTTCATACCACAACGCGCTGGGGCTTGCGTATTTCGCGAGGGGCATGAACAAGGAGGCCGAAAAGGCGATGAAGGAGGCCGTCTCTATTGACCCGAAGTTCTCCGAGGCACGCGTTAATCTTTCGGCCGTATACCTTGCCGAGAAGAGGTGGGATGACGCAATTGAGGAGTCAAAGACGGCGTTGAAGAATATCTTCTACAGGACCCCTGAGTTCGCGTATTTCAACATGGCGCAGGCATACCTTAACAAGACCGACCATGTCGCGGCCATTGAGGGCTACAAGAAGGCGGTTGAGATCAATCCCAATTACGCGCTTGCATACTACAGCATGGGCCTTGTCTTTGACAGGATGAACAACGTGAGGGATGCGGCGGATGCCTTTGAAAAGGCGGTTAAGGCGGCCCCTTCCTATTCGGACGCCCATTTTGAGCTTGGCAAGGCCTTTCTCAAGCAAAGGCAGAACGCAAGGGCGCTTAAGGCGTTTGAAAAGGTCGTTGAGCTTGCGCCTGAAAGCGAGTTTGCCCGGTCCTCAAAGGAATTTATAAAACTCCTGAAATAAGGGCAGTGGAGTTCACCATGGGTTTTGCATGCATTCCCATGCGCGCCATGATAAAATATCAAGACAAAATATGCGCATTCCTCTTGTAAAGGGTTACATCTAATTAGCCATGGAAAGTCCGGGAGAGTATCTTAAGCGGGAAAGGGAATTAAGGGGCGTATCTCTTTCAAAGGTCTTTGCGGTCACGAGGGTGTCTCTCAGATATCTTCAGGCCCTTGAGTCGGACGACTACGAGAATCTGCCGCACCCGACTTTCGTGAAGGGTTTTATAAAGACATACTGTAAATTTTTGGGCCTTGACGAGACCGACGCTGTCTTGAGATACGAGCTGTATTTAAAGGAGCACCTGTCTCCCGCGGGCGAACACGGGGCCGCCAAGGAGATGGGCCTATGGGATTCAGGGGGCTCGGCAAAGGGGTTTGGCGGGCTCGGCGTTTTTTTCTCTGACAACAAAAAATTGATTGCCGCGGCCTCTGCGGCGGGCATCGCTATTATAGTAATACTCTATCTCGTAATAGCGGTTTTATGGAGGGAAGATTCCGTGATAGCGGTCAACGAGGCTAAAGAGGCGGAAGAGGCGGTCACGGCGCCTGAAAATCAGGCGGGGGCCCCGGGGCCGTCCGCTGAAAGGGAGTCTACGGTTTCCGTGGAGGCCCCTTTAACGGACGGCGCGAAGGCGGGGGCTACAGAGGCTACAAAAAAACAGTCGCTTACGGTTGAGGCGCTTGATATTGTCTGGATTAAGATAAGGATAGACCATGACGAGCCTTTTGACGTTCTCTTGAGAAAAGGGGACAGGGTTACGTGGAGGGGCAACGAGGGCTTCTCCCTGCTTATAGGCAACGCGGGGGGCGTTGCCTTGACATACAACGGAGAAAGGCTGAACGCCGTCGGCAGGCAGGGCGAGGTGGTCAGCATAAAACTTCCGAAGACGCCCTTAAGGCCGGTCAAGAAACCGGCGGGGCCCTGACAAACCGCAGGGGGGAGAATGGAATCAATCATAAGATGCAGGAAGTGCGGCAAGAAGATGAAGTCAGCCAAGGTTGACGACTTCAAGATAAAGATATCCTGCGGCGCATGCGGCTTCTCGGAGTACAGGACGGCGCCGAGGGCGAGCACGGCCATAAACCCCCATTTTTCAAGAGAGAGCCTGCTGCCGATTACGTTTGACGAAAGCGGCAGATTCTTTTTTGAGGCGCAGAAGGCGGACAGGGAGAGAAAAGAGATAATCACGCTTGAAGAGATAAGCATGCTCGCTTCATCGGACTACATGCTGGACGAGGTACTTAAAGGGGTTGTTGAAAAGACCGCAAAGAGGTTAGGCGTTGACATATGCTCAATATACCTCTGGGACGGCGAGGGTTTGGTTTTAAGGGCGACATACGGGCTTGCGGAGGCCGCGGTCGGAAAGGCAAGGCTTGCCATAGGCTCGGGCATAACAGGGTCTGCCGTAAAGGAGAAAACCCCGCTTTACATTGACGACATCTCCAATGACCGGAGATATAAGTACTTCAAGGAGACAAAAGAGGAGCAGTATAAGATAAAGTCCATGTATTCATACCCTATATTCTCAGGGGATGAGCCTTTCGGGGTGCTTAATGCGCAGACGGTAGTCGTAAGGGAGTTTACGGATGACGAGAAGTATTTCGTGTCCGTAATCGCAAACCTGATCCTCGGCGCGGTAAAGATGCGTAAGAGGATATAGCCCATATGCATCGCGTAAGCGCATGCCGCTTAAATCCTCCATCTTGACCGTTCGCTGTTCGAGGTTTCCCGTGGACAGGCTCTTTTCGGCAAACAGCGGGGTCAGATGAAAATGCCTGAAAAATCCGGCCACCTCCTCCAGCGCGGGATAAAGGCATCAAGAATAGGCGTTCTTGTCTTGGTGTTTATTTTCGTCTCCGCGCTCATTTATTACGTCTATACGCTGAAAAGGATAGGCGGCATTGAAAAGGAGGCCTTGACAAAAGCCCCTGCCGGCGTAGAGGACATAAGGGTTAAGGAGGCCCCCTCAGCGCCCGCGTCAACGCTTAACCGCGCGAGGCAGGCCCTGGAGGAGGCCGACTACAAGGCCTTTGTCATGCATATGAGGGAGGCCCTTAAGCTGAACCCTCAATCCGGGGAATATAGGATTGCGCTTGCAAGGGGGCTTTCAAGGCTCGCGTTTGAAGACTACAGCGCAGGCAGGCTCAATGAGGCAAGGCAGGAATTAAAAGAGGCCTCAACGCTTGCGGATGAGCCGAAGATACTTGTAAATCTTGCCGTCGTTGAGATGAGGCTCGGGAATTTCAGCGAGGCGATAGGGATATTAAGGCCTTTTGAGGCAACCGACCAAAAGGCGAAAAGGCTCATCAGCGTTGCGGAGGATGCAAGGACCGGAAGGATAAAGGATATCGAGCTGGACGCGGGGCTTGGGCCTGTCGGAGAGCCGCAGATGCTGGACGCTGTTGACGGCGCGTCCGCAGAGGACGCGGGGAAGGATAAAAAAGAGGGGACCCGCTTTATGGTGCGGTTTGACGGAGGGGAGAACGCCGTCGCGGGGCATCTTACGTCAATGCTTCTTGAAGAGGCCTACATAAAGGTCGGCGCTGACCTCGGATATTATCCGGAGGACAGGATAGAGGCGATACTGTATGCGAAAAAGGAGTTCTATGACACTACAAACGCCCCTTCATGGGCAGGGGCGATATACGACGGAAAGATAAAGATACCGGTGGGCGGCATAACCGAGAATACCGAGGCCCTTACCCGGGTCGTCATGCACGAGTACACCCATGCGATAGTGCACAGGCTTTCAAAGGGCAGTGCTCCTATGTGGATTAACGAGGGCATAGCGCAGTATGAGGAGGGCGAAAAGATTGATGATGACAAGGCCGGGGCCCTTGTTAAGGGTTCCGGCGGGGTGCTTAAGGGGCTTGAAGGCTCTTTCTTGGACATGCAGAGACAGGATGCCGAGAGGGCGTATGCGTTAAGCCTTTCGGCCACGGCGTATATAGTAAGGGAGTTCGGGGTGTTTTCAGTGAGAAAGATACTGGATGAGCTTGGCAGGGGGCAGGGTTTGGAGGCCGCGATATCGGGAACGCTGTACATGCCTTATGAAGAATTTGAGACCCTATGGATTAAAGGCCTTGAGAGGTAGCGGTTTTTTTATCGTAATATATGACGCGCCGCCGCTAAAATGCTTTGAAATAAGCCGTTCGTATGGTATATCTATACGATAAATTTATTTGAGGAGGTATTTGCCACATATGGATTTTAAAAAAGGATTAAAGGGATATGCCTTTGTAGCGGCAGGCTGCGCGTTGATTGCCATTGCAGGCTGCGCAAAGGAGGAGAAAAAAGCCGAGGCGCCGAAAGAGGCCCCGGTCATGCAGGCGCCCGCTGAACAGCCTCAGACCCCGCCGGCCGCTGTCCAGCCGGCCCCTGAGCAGGCCCTGCCAAAGGGGCATCCCCCTCTTGACAAGGCGGCTCAAAACGGCGCTGACAAGCAGCAGGCGTACAAGAATTCCGTACCCTCCCAGCCGGCAATGCCGCCCGGACCGTCGCACGCCAACATAAAGTCGGGGCAGAAAGAAGTAAAGCTCACGGACGCAATAAAGGCAAAGTACAACGAGGTTAAGATAGACATTACGGACGGTTCTTCAAACGCCACGGAGAGCCTTATGATAAAGGTCGGTTCGTCCGCGTCGCTAAAGGCAAAGGGGTATAAGCTGAAGGTTGAGGCGTTTGTGCCCGACTATTCAATATCAGGCAATTTCATAGAGTCAAGGTCAGACACCTTGAGAAATCCCGCCGTGCTTGTTGAGCTTTTAAGCGGGGACAAGGGTGTGGCCAAGGGCTGGATTTTCAAGAATTTTACTGATTTTAATTCCTACAATGACGCAAGATTTAAGGTGAAGCTCGTAGCGCCGTAACAGCGTCTCGGGTTTTAAGCCGTGATTTGTAAAATAAGATGATGGAGAGATGCCCGAGCGGCTTAAGGGGCACGCCTGGAAAGCGTGTGTGCATTAATCGTGTACCGGGGGTTCAAATCCCCCTCTCTCCGCCAGTTGTTTAAACGGTGCGCTTGAAGGGATTTGAAACGACATAAGCGCCGAGCGATTAGCGAGGATGAGGCGGCAGGGAAGCCGCCGGAAGCGAGTGGAGCGGGCCGGAACGAGGCATCAGGATGATGCGGAGAGCAGGAAATCCCCCTCTCTCCGCCAGTTGTTTAAACGGTGCGTCTGAAGGGATTTGACGGATGCGATAAAGGGCTATGGAGAGATGCCCGAGAGGCTGAAGGGGGCTGACTCGAAATCAGTTGTCCTGTTTAAACAGGACCGGGGGTTCAAATCCCTCTCTCTCCGCCAGTTTATCATACGGGCGTTTGAAGGGATTTGAAA
>JBBTGV010000070.1:0-13515 GCA_038041305.1 Deltaproteobacteria bacterium
TTTATTTGCCTGGCGCCACACGGTCTCGCTCTGGGGCTCAACGCCTCCGACAGAACAAAATACGGCAACAGCCCCGTCAAGCACCCTTAAAGACCTCTCAACCTCAATAGTGAAGTCAACATGGCCGGGCGTGTCTATTATGTTTATGCAGATGTCCTTCCAGTGGCAGGTCGTTGCTGCGGAGGTGATGGTTATTCCTCTTTCCTTTTCCTGCTCCATCCAGTCCATTACGGCCGTGCCGTCATGGACCTCTCCTATCTTGTAGGTTACCCCCGTGTAATAGAGTATCCTCTCCGTAGTGGTGGTCTTTCCGGCATCTATGTGCGCCATAATGCCGATATTTCTCTGTCTGTCTATTGGTACCGACCTTGCCAAGCTTATTGCCCCTTAATGAAATTCTATCGCTATCGTAAAATAATGTCTTCTGTGAGGTGTCTTCCGTCAAACGGTCCTCCTAAGTTAGGAGTTCTATTATAGACAGATCACCAGCGGTAATGCGCAAAGGCCTTGTTCGCCTCAGCCATCTTGTGCACGTCTTCCCTTTTCTTTACCGAACCGCCCTTGTTGTTTGACGCGTCTATCAGCTCTGCCGCGAGCTTCTCAACCATTGACTTCTCGGAACGGAGCCTTGAATACGACGCAAGCCACCGTAACGCAAGCGACAGCTTTCTCTCAGGCCTTACCTCAACGGGCACCTGATACGTCGCGCCCCCGACCCTTCTTGACTTGACCTCAAGCGCGGGCTTTACGTTCTCAAGGGCCTTTTTAAAGACCTTAAGCGCCTCGTTCTTGGTCTTGTCCTCAATCACGCCGAAGGCCTTGTATATTATCCCCTCGGCCTTGCTCCTCTTGCCGTCAAAGACGAGCTTGTTGATGAACCTCTGGACAAGCTTGTCGTTATACTTAGGGTCTGCCGAGACATCCCTCTTTACCGTGGTACCCTTGCGAGGCATGTTATATTAAACCTCCTCTAAACGCCATAAAAATTATTTGGGCCTCTTTGCGCCGTATTTGCTTCTTGCCTGCTTCCTGTCCTGCACGCCGACGGTATCAAGGGTTCCCCTTACTATGTGATACCTCACGCCCGGCAGATCCTTAACCCTGCCGCCCCTTATAAGCACGACAGAGTGCTCCTGGAGATTGTGCCCGATGCCGGGTATGTAGGACGTTACCTCCATCCCGTTCGTAAGCCTGACCCTGGCCACCTTCCGGAGCGCCGAGTTCGGCTTTTTCGGGGTAGTCGTGTAAACCCTTACGCAAACGCCCCGCCTCTGCGGGCAGTTGTCAAGCGCGGGAGAGGCTGTTTTTCTCTTTGCTACCTGCCTGCCCTTGCGGACAAGCTGATTTGTCGTCGGCATGGTTTTCCTTGCACTCCTTAAGGCGCTTAAGCGCCGTGGACGTCTTTTTTACAGGAGAATATTTTCCTGTGGCGCAAATCTAAACATAATGCCTGCTTTATTGATTCTTGTCAAGAGCTAATTAAAGAAAACCTTACGCGCCCTCAACTTCTTTTGCATCTACCTTCTCAAGCGCCTCCGGCTCTATGACGGATGCGGCGACATTCGTGTAATTCCGGAAGCCGGTTCCAGCGGGGATGAGCCTGCCCATGATCACGTTTTCCTTAAGCCCCCTCAAGAAATCAATTCTGCCCTCAACGGCGGCGCCTGTCAAGACCTTTGTCGTTTCCTGGAACGACGCCGCTGATATAAAGCTTTCCGTGGAGAGCGAGGCCTTTGTTATGCCCTGCAGGAGCGGCTCCGCCACGGCTGGCTTTTTGCCCTTGGAGATAATAGCCTCGTTCTCCTCTTCAAAGACATGCCTCTCTACCTGCTCTCCTATTAAAAGGTCCGTGTCGCCGGAGTCTTTTATCTTCACCCTTCTGAGCATCTGCCTTACTATGACCTCTATGTGCTTGTCGTTTATCTTAACGCCCTGCAACCTGTAGACCTCCTGCACCTCGTCAACAAGGTACTTGGCCAGCTCCTTTACGCCTAACACGCGCAGTATGTCGTGCGGGTTTGCGCTGCCGTCCATAAGGGGTTCGCCCGCCCTTACCCTGTCGCCTTCCCTTACGCTTATGTGCTTGCCCTTTGGTATGAGGTACTCCTTCGCCTCGCCGGCCTCCGGCGCGACCATGACCTTTCTCTTGCCCTTTGTGTCCTTGCCGAAGGAAACAGAGCCGTCAATCTCGCTGATGACCGCGCACTCCTTCGGCTTTCTTGCCTCAAACAGCTCGGCAACCCTCGGAAGCCCTCCGGTTATGTCCTTTGTCTTCGTGGTCTCCCTCGGGATCTTGGCCACGATGTCTCCCGCCTTGACCGTATCGCCCTCGTTTGCCGTGACTATGGCGCCTACCGGCAGAAGATACCGCGCCTCTATGCTTGTGCCGACGACCTTCTTTGTCTTTCCATGCTCGTCTTTTATTGAGACCCTCGGCCTCATATCGGAGTCCTTATAGGTTACGATTACCTTGCTTGAAAGACCCGTAACCTCGTCCACCTGCTCCCGCATGGTCTTGCCTTCTTCAATGTCGCCGAATCTTATGATGCCGCCGACCTCGGTGATTATCGGTATCGTGTAGGGGTCCCACTCGGCGATGATCGTCCCGTGGGCCACCTTGGTCCCGTCGGAGACCTTAAGCCTTGCCCCGTATATTATGTTGTTCCTGTCGCGGTCCCTTCCCTGCTCGTCCTGAACAGCGATGTCTCCGTTGCGGTTCATGACTATCGCCTCTCCCCTGCTGTTCATGGCGACATTCAGGTTGTGAAACTTGACGACCCCGTCGTGTCTTGCCTCAATGGTCGTCTGCTCGGCCCTCCTGCTTGCCGTTCCTCCTATATGGAAGGTCCTCATGGTAAGCTGCGTGCCGGGCTCTCCTATGGACTGCGCCGCTATTACGCCCACGGCCTCTCCCATCTCGGCCATCCTGCCCCTTGTCAAATCCCTGCCGTAGCATTTTATGCATATGCCGCGGGTTGACCTGCAGGTAAGCACGCTCCTGATCTTCACCTTGTCTATCCCGAGGTCTTCTATCCTCTCAACCTTTTCCTCGTCAATATACTCGTTTGCCTCAACGACCACATCTTTGGAGAACGGGTCCACGACCTCCTCAAGCGCGACGCGCCCTAAGATCCTCTCCCCTATGGACTCTATCACCTCGCCGCCTTCAACAAGCTGGGTCATGTAGATGCCGTCAAGGGTGCCGCAGTCGTGCTCTGAGATTATCGCGTCCTGCGCCACGTCAACAAGCCTTCTTGTAAGGTACCCGGAGTTCGCGGTCTTTAAGGCCGTATCGGCCAAACCCTTCCTTGCGCCGTGCGTTGATATGAAGTACTGGAGCACGGTGAGCCCTTCCCTAAAGTTCGCGGTAATGGGCGTTTCAATAATCTCTCCCGAAGGCTTTGCCATAAGGCCCCTCATGCCCGCGAGCTGGCGTATCTGCTGATGCGAACCCCTCGCCCCCGAATCGGCCATTATGAATATGGGGTTAAAGCTCGGTACTTTTTTGATGCGCCCTTCCTCGTCCTTTATGCTGTCCGTGCTGAGTTCTTTCAGCATCTCATCGGCTATCTCCTCTGTTGCCTGCGCCCAGATGTCTATAACCTTATTATACCTCTCGCCGTCCGTAATAAGGCCCTCGTTGTACTGCTTTTGTATCTCCTTTACCTGCTCGTAGGCCTCTTCAAGGAGTTCGGGCTTTTTCCCCGGTATCTTCATGTCGTCTATGCAGATTGATATCCCGGCCTTTGTCGCGTACTGGTAGCCCAGGTCCTTAAGCCTGTCCGCCAGTATTACGGTCTCCTTGTTTCCGGTTCTCCTGTAGCAGATGTCTATCAGGTCCGCAAGCTGCTTCTTGCCCATGACCTTGTTTATCTCATCAAACCTTATTGATGGCGGGATCACCTCGGAGAGTATCACCCTGCCCACGGTCGTATCAATGAGCACCCCGTCTATCTTCACCTTTATCCCGGCCTGCAGGTGAACCTCCGACGCATCATACGCGGCCCTCACCTCGGCGGGGGATGAAAACCTCTTGTCCTCCCCCTTAACCCCGGGCCTCTGCCTTGTAAGGAAGTACAAACCGAGCACGATGTCCTGAGTGGGGACGATTACAGGCTTGCCGTGCGCCGGAGAAAGGATGTTGTTCGTTGACATCATCAGCACCCTTGCCTCAACCTGCGCCTCAATTGAAAGGGGCACGTGAACCGCCATCTGGTCTCCGTCAAAGTCGGCGTTGAACGCGGTGCAGACGAGGGGATGGAGCTGTATCGCCTTTCCCTCTATGAGTATCGGCTCAAACGCCTGAATGCCGAGCCTGTGAAGCGTAGGCGCCCTGTTAAGGAGGATCGGGTGCTCCCTTATGACCTCATCCAGCACGTCCCAGACCTCGGATCTCTCCTTCTCAAGCATCTTCTTCGCGCTTTTTATGGTTGTGGCGTAGCCCTTTTCCTCAAGCCTCTGGTATATAAAGGGCTTAAACAATTCCAGCGCCATCTTCTTCGGAAGCCCGCACTGATGAAGCCTCAAATCCGGGCCTATTACGATAACGGAGCGGCCAGAGTAGTCAACGCGTTTTCCGAGGAGGTTTTGCCTGAATCTCCCGCCCTTTCCCTTTATCATGTCGCTTAATGACTTTAAGGGGCGCTTGTTCTGGCCCGTTATGACGCGCCCGCGCCTGCCGTTGTCAAACAGCGCGTCAACCGACTCCTGAAGCATCCTCTTTTCGTTCCTTATTATGATGTCCGGGGCATTAAGCTCCATGAGCCTTTTAAGCCTGTTGTTCCTGTTGATGACCCTCCTGTAGAGGTCGTTCAAATCAGAGGTCGCAAACCTTCCCCCGTCAAGCGGCACAAGGGGTCTTAAGTCCGGGGGCAGCACCGGCACGACCTCAAGTATCATCCACTCGGGCTTATTGCCGGAGGCAAGGAACGCATCCACGACCTTAAGCCTCTTTGCGATGCGCTTTTTCTTCGCGTCCGAGATCGTCTTTCTCATCTCGGCGCGCAGCGTCGCGGACAGTTTCTCTATGTCAATCTTCCTTAGTATCTCCCTGACGGCCTCCGCGCCCATGCCGTATGTGAACCCGCCGGGGCCCCATCTCTCCATGGATTTTTGAAACTTGTCCTCGCCAAGGATTTCGCCTTCCTTGAGGTCGGTCTCCTTGGGGTCAAACACGACGTATTTTTCGTAATACAGAACCCTTTCAAGCTCCTTAAGGGTAATGTCCATCATGGCGCCTATCCTTGACGGAAGGCTCCTCAGAAACCAGATATGCGCAACAGGGGTCGCAAGCTCAATGTGGCCGAGCCTCTCCCTCCTCACGTTTGACTGTATGACCTCAACGCCGCACTTCTCGCACACGATGCCCTTGTGCTTCATCCTTTTGTATTTTCCGCAGTTGCACTCAAAGTCCTTTACAGGGCCGAAGATCTTCGCGCAGAAAAGTCCGTCTCTCTCAGGCTTAAAAGTCCTGTAGTTTATGGTCTCCGGCTTTTTAACCTCCCCGTGCGACCACTCCCTTATCCTTTCCGGCGATGCGATGGTTATCTTTATCGCATTAAAGTCCGTTGACTTCCTTTGCTTATCAAAAAGTGACGCGAGGCTCTCCAAAACTACCTCCTTTTGTAACAGCAGAAAATTCCTGCATGCTCAAGGCTTTTATATGTTAGCAAGAAAAACAACCAGTTCGCTGCCGGAGGGCATAATGCCCTGCTACGCCCCGGATGGGTCCTCTTCCTCAAGAAGCGATATGTCAAGGGCGAGGCTCTGAAGCTCCTTTATGAGGACCGAAAACGACTCCGGCAGGGTCGGTTCAAGGTTATAGCCGCCGGTGACGATGGATTCATACATCTTTGTACGACCCGGCACGTCATCTGACTTGACCGTCAAAAACTCCTGCAGACTGTACGCGGCGCCGTACGCCTCCATTGCCCAGACCTCCATCTCCCCGAGCCTCTGGCCTCCGAACTGCGCCTTGCCCCCGAGGGGCTGCTGAGTGACGAGCGAATACGGGCCGGTGCTCCTTGCGTGGATCTTATCGTCAACAAGATGGTGCAGCTTCATCATGTACATCATCCCGACGGTGACCTCCTGCGCGAACGGCTCGCCCGTCCTTCCGTCGTAGAGGGGGGTCTTGCCGTTCTTCGGCAGCCCGGCCGCCTCAAGCGCTTCCTTTACGCTGAACTCGGTTGCGCCGTCAAAGACAGGGCTTGCCACCCTTATGCCGGTGCTGAGCCTCCTTGCAACAGATGCAACCTCATCGTCGGACAGGGCGTTCAAGAATTTGCTGAAGTCGTTTGACGAATATATCTTCTTTATCCTGTCCCTCAACGCGCCGGGGGAGACCTCTTTCTCCATTAAAGAATTTATTTCAGCCCCTATGCCCCTTGCCGCCCAGCCAAGGTGCGTTTCAAGTATCTGGCCGATATTCATCCTTGACGGCACCCCGAGCGGATTAAGCACAAGATCCACATGCGTGCCGTCCGGCAGATACGGCATATCCTCTTTGGGCAGTATCCTTGATATAACGCCCTTGTTCCCATGTCGGCCCGCCATCTTGTCGCCGACGGAGACCTTCCTCTTCATGGCAATATACACCTTAACCATCTTTATAACGCCGGGGGGAAGCTCGTCTCCCCTTTTAAGCCTGCTTATCCTGTCGTCAAAGACAACCCTTACAAGGTCTATCTGCTCCGAAAGGTTGGCCTTTATGTTCTCTATCTCGTTTTCCGTGGCCGCGTCCGCCGGGATTATCTCGTGCCACTTTGACTGCGGGATAGACTTAAGCACCTCGTCTGTTATGGGTTTGCCCTTGCTTAGGATGGTGTTGCCCTTTTTATCGGCTATGCGGACAGCGGACTTCTTGTTCAGCAACAGCCTTTTCATCCTGCCGTAGGCCGTCTCCTTTACAATGGCTACCTCGTCTTCCCTGTCCTTAGCGAGCCTCTGAACCTCCCTGTCCTCAATAGACCTGCTTCTCTCGTCCTTTTCAGCCCCTTTTCTTGAGAACACCTTCGCGTCAATCACCACGCCTTCAATGCCAGGAGGAACCCTTAACGACGTGTCCTTCACGTCCTCCGCTTTTTCGCCGAATATGGCCCTCAAAAGCTTTTCCTCGGGGGAAAGCTGCGTTTCTCCCTTTGGCGTAATCTTTCCGACAAGGATGTCTCCAGGGTTTACCTCGGCCCCTATCCTCACAATGCCGCTGTCGTCAAGGTCCTTAAGCGCCTCCTCCCCGACATTCGGTATGTCCCTTGTGATCTCCTCCTTGCCGAGCTTTATGTCCCTTGCAACGACCTCAAACTCCTCTATGTGCACGGATGTGAATACATCCTCCGCCAAAAGCCTCTCGCTTATGAGTATAGAGTCTTCAAAATTGTATCCACCCCACGGCATGAAGGCGACAAGGACGTTCTTGCCTAGCGCAAGCTCCCCGTGGTCCGTTGAAGGCCCGTCGGCTATCACCTGGCCCGCCTTTATCTGCTCGCCTTTTATTACGATAGGCTTCTGATTAAGGCATGTATTCTGGTTTGACCTTCTAAACTTCGTGAGGTTGTATATGTCCACCCCGCCGGTCTCTTTCCTCGCGACAATCCTTGTTGCGTCAATGTTCTCAACGACCGCGTTGTTTTTCGCGAGTATCGTGACGCCTGAGTCCCTTGCCACCTTTGCCTCCATGCCCGTGCCTATCAAAGGCGCCTCAGTGCATATAAGCGGCACCGCCTGCCTCTGCATGTTTGAACCCATAAGCGCCCTGTTCGCGTCGTCGTTCTCAAGGAACGGCACGAGTGAGGCGGCAACCGAGACGAGCTGGTTGGGAGACACGTCCATAAGGGTTATGTCCTGCGGCCTCGCCATTATGAACTCCCCGCCCTTTCTCGCCGAGATGAATTCGCTTGTGAACCTGCCGTCCTTGTCAAGGGGCGCGTTCGCCTGCGCGATCACATGGTCCTCCTCGTCAAGCGCGGAGAGGTAGTTTATCCTGTTTGTAACCCTGCCTTCCTTTACCTCCCTGTACGGCGTCTCAATGAAGCCAAAGTCGTTTACCATCGCGTACGTGCTTAATGAGACGATAAGCCCGATGTTCGGCCCCTCAGGGGTCTCAATCGGACAGATCCTTCCGTAGTGGGTCGTATGCACGTCCCTTACCTCAAACCCCGCCCTCTCCCTTGTGAGTCCGCCGGGTCCGAGCGCGGACAGCCGCCTCTTGTGCGTTATCTCCGAAAGCGGATTTGTCTGGTCCATAAACTGCGACAGCTGGGAAGACCCGAAGAACTCCTTTATGACCGCGGACACGGGCTTGGGATTTATAAGGTCGTGCGGCATCAGCGTCTCAAGATCGCCGAGGCTCATCCTCTCCTTAACGGCCCTTTCCATCCTGAGAAGCCCTATCCTGTACTGGTTCTCAAGAAGCTCTCCAACGGATCTCACCCTTCTGTTGCCGAGGTGGTCAATGTCGTCAACCGTGCCCTGCCCGTTTCTTAGAAGTATAAGGTATCTTACGACCTCAAGGATGTCTTCCTTCCTGAGCGTGGTGTGTTCAATCGGGACATCAAACCCGAGTTTTCTGTTCAGCTTAAGCCTGCCGACCCGCGAGAGATCGTATCTGCCCGACACGAAAAAGAGGTCGTTGAAGAACGTGTTCGCGGTATCAACGGTGGGCAGGTCGCCGGGCTTAAGCCTCTTGTATATCTCAATCCTCGCGTTAAGGGTCATGCTTGTCGTTGCGTCTTCAGGGGAGTCCTTCCTGTACTCCTGCAGCGCCCTTGCCTCCTCATTGCCTATCTTGTCGTTGATAAGCGTATCCCTGAAAAACGACCCCATCGCCTCAATAAGGAGGAGCTTGAAGCTTGAAATGTTCCTTCTTGATATTTCATCAAGCTTCTCCCTCGTAAAGGACTGATTGCACTCCAGTATCACCTCGCCTGTGGCGGGGTCCACGATGTCCCTTGACGCCACCCTGCCGACTATGTCCTCAACCTCAACGGGTATATGCCTTATGCCGGCCGAGACAAGCCTCTTTATGGCGAGCCTTGTGAACTTCCGGTCCTTTTTTACCACTACCTCCCCCGTGGAAGGGTCTTTTATGTCCCTGCTCGCCCTCTGCCCGACAAGGTAATCCGGCTCTACGCTTTTTAATATCTTTTTCCCCTCAAGCACAACCTCCTCGCTCGGATAGAAATAATTAAGCATCTCCTCGTGGGAGTATCCGAGGGCCTTGAGCAGGATCGTGGCCGGCATCTTCCTTCTTTTGTCAATCCTCACGTAAAGCCAGTCCTTCTGGTCAAATTCAAAATCAAGCCATGAGCCGTGATACGGTATTATGCGCGCCGTGTAAAGCACCTTTCCGGTAAAGCCCTTCGGCTTCTCGTATTCAAAAAACACGCCGGGAGACCTGTGGAGCTGCGAGACGATGACCCTTTCGGTCCCGTTTATTATGAAGCTCCCGTTCTCCGTCATAAGCGGCATCTCGCCGAAATACACCTCCTGCTCCTTTATGTCCCTTATGCTCTGCGCGCCCGTCTCAAGGTCTTTGTCCCACATAATAAGCCTTACAAGCATCTTTATGGGAGAGGCATACGTCATGCCCTTCTGGTGGCATTCGTCAATATTGTATTTTGGCTCAAGAAGGCTGAATCTGACGAACTCAAGGGATGCGGTTTCGCTGAAATCCTTTATGGGGAAAACGCCTTTAAATACGGCCTGAAGCCCTTGCTCCGCCCTTTCCTCAGGCTTCGCTTCAGCCTGCAAGAACTGCACGAAGGATTTCTTCTGCACATCAATCAGGTTCGGCATGTCAACGACCCTGCCTATCCTTGAGTAGTCTTTTCTCAGTATATTAACATCCGTCAGAGTGGAAGATGCCATGCCTGGTAAGCTCCTTAATTTGGGGTACTGGGGAAAGCAATAAAAATGCGAAAACCCCGTTTCCTCCCCGGCTCATCCGGGGAGGATATTACTGCAGATCGGGGTTACTGGATTTCAACCTGCGCGCCTGCGCTTTCAACCTGCTTCTTTATCTTCTCCGCCTCGTCCTTTGCCACGCCTTCCTTCAGGGTCTTTGGTGCGCCCTCCACAAGGTCTTTCGCCTCTTTAAGCCCAAGACCCGTTACGGCCCTCACCTCTTTAATCACCTTTATCTTCTCCGCGCCCGCGGCCTTCAGTACGACCGTAAACTCCGTCTTCTCGGCCTCCGCAGGGGCCGCCGCAGCGCCCGGGGCCGCCGCAGCCGCTACCGGGGCCGCCGCAGACACGCCGAACTTCGCCTCAAGCTCCTTTACGAACTCGGCGAGCTCTATAACGGTCATGTTCTCAATGTATTTTACGACATCCTCTTTCTTTAGATCAGCCATCTTATAAAAACCTCCCTTTGATTTTCTTTTTTTGTTTAAACCGCCGCCTTGCTTTGCCCTACGGCGTTGAGCGCGTACAGGAGCTTTCTCGGCACCGCGCTTAAAACGCCCACGAATCCAGCCGCCGGGGATTTAAGCGTGCCCAGGAGCTTCCCGAGAAGGACCTCCCTCGGCGGGAGATCGGCCAGGCCATTAATCTGTTGAACCGTCAATACCTTCAGCCCAAGGGTTGCGAGCTTCAGCTTAAGGTTCGGCTGTTCCTTGGCGAACTGCGTCAATGTCTTCGCGGCAAGCGCCGGGTCCTTAAAGCTAAAGGCTATCGCGGTGGGGCCTTTCAATGAATCCGAGATCGCCTCAAACGCGGTATCCTTTACCGCCCTTTGGGCAAGGGTGTTCCTCACGATCTTAAGCTCCATGGAGGCCTTCCGCAAAGACTTCCTGAACTCGTTCATCTCAACAGCCTTTATCCCCTTGTATTCGGCTATAAAAGTGGCACTGGACCTTGCGAACCTCTCACGCAGATCCTCTATTGCCGCTGCCTTTTGTTTCTTTTCCAAATCAATCCTCCTTTCTGCCAGACGACAGAGGAGAGAAACTCATCTCCCTAAACGAGCCTTTAAAACGCCGAAGAGCGCCGCAAAGGCCTTTGGCCCCTGAGCCCTTAACAAGTCTCGGCAGGAATTTTTAAGCGCAAGGCCCCTGCTGTCTCTGACTTTTCCTATTTCCTTTAAATTAAGCCGCCTGTACTGAAAAAAACGCCGATGTACAACCGCGCCGCAGGCCCGACAATTATTTAAATGTATTCCTTATCTCCGTGTCGCTCAACCTGATGCTCGGCCCCATTGTAGTGGAAAGAAAAAGGCTTTTAAGGTATATGCCCTTGCTTGACGAAGGCTTTGCCTTTACGATCGCATCCATAAGGGATGTGAAATTCTCCCTCAGCCTGTCTGCGCCGAACGAGACCTTTCCGACAGAGACATGTATGCATCCCGCCTTGTCAACCCTGAATTCAACCTTGCCCGCCTTCAGGTCCGAGACGGCCTTTTTCACGTCAAAGGTGACCGTGCCGAGCTTTGGATTGGGCATAAGCCCCCTCGGGCCCAGGACCTTTCCGAGCTTACCCACCGCGCCCATTATGTCCGGGGTTGCGACAACGCTGTCAAAATCAAGCCATCCCTTTGAGACCTTCTCTATAAGATCCTCGGCCCCGACATGGTCGGCGCCCGCCTCTTTTGCCTCAATCTCCTTCTCGCCCTTTGCAAAGACCAGCACCCTTACCTTTTTCCCGATGCCGTGAGGCAATACTATCGTGCCCCTTACGTTCTGCTCCGGCCTCTTCGGGTCAATGCCGAGACGACCCGATACCTCTACCGTCTCGTCAAACTTCGCCGTGCCGAGCGAGGGGACCAGTTTAAAACCCTCTTCTATCGTATATGCGCGGCCATCCTCAACCTTTGACTTTACGCCCTCGTACCTCTTTCCCATATATTTATCCCTCCACCGTGATTCCCATGCTTCTTGCCGTGCCCGCGATGGTCTTTACCGCGGCCTCAAGGCTGCCTGCGCTTAAATCCTCCATCTTTAGCCTTGCGATATCCTCAACCTGCGCCTTTGTAACCTTGCCGGCCTTTTCCTTGTTCGGGACTGCCGAGCCCTTCTCGGCCTTTGCCGCCTTCAGCAGAAGCACCGACGCGGGAGGCGTCTTCGTGATGAAAGAAAAAGACCTGTCCGCATAGACGGTGATTACAACTGGAATGACCATGCCGTCCTGCGCCGCCGTCCTTGCGTTGAACGTCTTGCAGAACTCCATTATATTAACCCCGTGCTGTCCGAGCGCAGGGCCGACCGGAGGCGACGGGTTTGCCTTGCCGGCGGGTATCTGCAGTTTTATCTGTGCCTGAACCTTCTTAGCCATGTGTTTTACTTTCCTTCCTTAGCGACGCTAATGTTAATCAAGATTTTTCAACCTGAACGAAATCAAGCTCAACGGGCGTAGCCCTGCCGAATATGCTGACCAGCACCCTTAGTTTGCCCTTCTCGGGCTTGACCTCTTCAACGATGCCGGTGAAATTCGTAAAAGGCCCGTCCACCACCCTTATATTCTCGCCCCTTTCAAACAAGACCTTCGGTTTCGGCCTTACCGCGCCCTCCTCCATCTGCTTCGTTATCTTACGGACATCTTCCTCGGATATCGTCGGAGGTGCTTCCTGTCCGCCGACAAAACCGGTGACCTTTGGTATGCCCTTGACTATGTGCCATGTCTCGTCATTCAGGTCCATGTTTATAAGGATATAACCGGGGAAAAACTTCCTTGAGGTTGTCCTCTTAACCCCCTTAACCATGTCAACGACCTTTTCCGACGGCACGAGTATGTCCCCGAAGTATGCCTCCCTGCCCAATGCCTTTGCCTTTTCCTCAAGCGCCGCCTTTACCTTGTTCTCATACCCTGAATAGGTATGCACAACATACCATTTTTTCGTCATATCTCCCCGTTGCATCAGCCTATTATAAGCCCTACAATCCTTGAAAACGCCAGATCAACGAGGCCCAAAAATACCGCAAGAACGATGGTAACAAGGAACACAACCCATGTGGACTGGATTGTCTGCTGCCTTCCGGGCCATGTTACCTTCTTAAGCTCCTGCCGCGCCTCTGTAAGAAATTGCTTTGCCTTGTCTATCTTTTCCATTCTTTCAGATCCCGTTCGCGTTAAAAAAACCTCGCAAGGATTATCGCGTCAAAAAAATCCGTTGCGGAAACATCTTTAATAAGAAAACAAAAAACTGGCAGGCCAGGAGGGATTCGAACCCCCAACATGCGGTTTTGGAGACCGCCGCTCTAGCCGTTAGAGCTACTGGCCTGTGTTGGCTTTTACCAAAAGCAGTCCCTGAAACCTAAGCCGCGCAGGTCTTAAGCAACCGGCGGTAAATAGCGCGAAAAAAAACTACTTTGTCTCCTTGTGGGCCGTGTGCTTTCTGCAGGACTTGCAGTACTTCTTAATCTCCAGCCTGTCGGGGATTGTCTTTTTATTCTTCGTTGTTGAGTAGTTCCTGCGTTTGCAATCAGAACACGCAAGGGTTATTATGTCCCTCATACCTTAATCTCCTGTCTTAAAAGCCCCTATTGAATTATCTTGGTTACGACGCCTGCGCCTACGGTCCTG
>JBBTGV010000071.1:0-12284 GCA_038041305.1 Deltaproteobacteria bacterium
GACAACGGGATAAAGTTTTTTTCAAGGGACGGCTTTAAGCTCCCGGACGAGATTGAGCACGAGATTGAGGATTTCGTGCACGGGGACCATGACCCGAGCCACAGGCCCACCGCGCGCGAGGTCGGCAAGGCCTACAGGGTGGACGACGCTATCGGACGGTATGTCGTGTTCGCGAAGAACGCGTTCCCGAACGAGCTTACGCTTGACGGGCTTAAGATTGCCGTTGACTGCGCAAACGGGGCGACGTACAGGGTCGCGCCCGCGGTGTTCTACGAACTCGGGGCAGAGGTCATACCAATAGGGGTAACCCCCGACGGGGAGAACATAAACCACGACTGCGGTTCGCTTTTCCCGGACAAGCTCGGCGCGCTCGTAAGGCAGTCCGGCGCGCACGTTGGTTTTGCCCTTGACGGAGACGGCGACAGGTGCATAATGTGCGATGAAAAGGGCAATATCCTGAACGGCGACCATATAATGGCGGTCACGGCCCTTTCAATGTTGAGGGATGGCAGGCTCAAAAAAAACACCCTCGTAGCCACGATCATGAGCAACTCGGGGCTTGACGAGGCGTTTTCCGCGGCGGGCGGCCGCATCGTAAGGACTGCCGTAGGCGACAGGTATGTCGTGGAGGAGATGCGTAAGAACGGCTACAACCTCGGCGGGGAGCAGTCGGGGCATTTAATCTTTCTTGACCATACGACTACGGGTGACGGCGTTATCACGGCGCTGCAGGTGCTCAAATGCATGGTAAAGGATAATAAGCCTTTGTCAGAGCTTTCAGGCGTGCTGAAAAACTACCCTCAGGTCATTAAAAACGTAAAGGTAAGGGAGAAAAAAGACATCTCAACGATGCCGAAGGTTTCCATGGCGCTTTCAGGGGCTGAGAAGAGGCTGAAGGGGAGGGGAAGGGTTTTTATAAGGTTTTCCGGCACCGAGATGCTTGCGAGGATAACGATTGAAGGCGAGAGCCTCCCGGAGATTGAGGCAATGGCGGATGAGCTTGCGGAGGCGTTAAAAATAGAGATCGGGGCGTAAAAGGTTTTTTTATGGCGAGGCTTTCAGTAAACGTAGACCATGTCGCGACAGTAAGGCAGGCCAGGAAATCGGACGAGCCTGACCCGGTGTTCGCCGCGTTAAAGGCAGAGGCCGCCGGGGCGCACGGCATAACAGTGCACCTAAGGGAAGACAGGCGTCACATACAGGACAGGGACCTCCATGTGCTGCGAAAGGTCGTAAAGACAAGGCTTAATCTTGAGATGGCCGCAACGGATGAGATGCTTAAGATAGCCCTTGAGGTCAAGCCCGACATGGCGACCCTTGTGCC
Organism: Deltaproteobacteria bacterium; assembly: GCA_038041305.1. Lineage (GTDB taxonomy): Bacteria > Desulfobacterota > GWC2-55-46 > GWC2-55-46 > GWC2-55-46 > JBBTGV01. The sequence continues at coordinate 1,325 of JBBTGV010000071.1, forward strand.
TGAGAAAAGGCAGGAGCTTACGACCGAGGGCGGGCTTGACGTGGCGGCAGGATCCCGGCATCTAAAGGGCTTTGTGGGCAAACTCATGGACGCGGGCATCAGGGTCAATCTTTTTATTGACCCTGAGCCTCATGCGGTGAGGATAAGCAAAAGCATAGGCGCCCACGGCGTTGAAATACACACAGGCAGTTTTGCGGACGCAAGGCATGATAAGGGGAAAGACGCCGAGCTTAAGAGGGTTTACGCATCCGCAAGGCTCTCAAAAAAACTCGGGCTTAAGACCCATGCGGGCCACGGCCTTGATTACCGCAACATTAAAGACATAGCGGGCATAGATGAGTTTGAGGAGTTTGCGATTGGATACGGCATAATCGCGAGAAGCGTTTACGTCGGCATTGAGCAGGCCGTGACAGAGATGCTGCGGCTTATTGAGGCCGCAAGGGCCGGGGTACGGTGATATACGGCATAGGGATTGAGGCAATTGAAATAGAGAGGTTTAAGAAGGCGGGCGAAAGATGGGGGGATAGGTTTTACAAAAGGATTTTTACCCGGCATGAACTCTCCTATTGCCTTAAAAAAAGGTCCCCGCACGTTCACCTCTCAGCCAGATTTGCCGTAAAGATAAGCGTAATGAAGGCCCTTAATAAGCCGCTCGGGTTTAAGGACATAGAGGTGCGAAGGGATGCCATCGGCCTGCCAACGGTTAAATTAAAGCGCGGGGCAAGGGGCGTTAAGCTGAAGGTGTCAATCACGCACGACGCGGGCTTGAGCATCGCGGAGGCGATTGCGGAGAAAGGCGCTTTGGACAGATGAAGCTGGTTGACGCCGAGACAATGCGTTTAATAGACAGGGCCGCAATCCGGACATTCGGCATGAACGGACTTGTGCTCATGGAGAACGCGGGAAGGGCCGTTGCCGAGGTTGTAAAGAGAGAGGCCGGAGACAAGCCTCACCGGATACTGATGCTGGCAGGCAGCGGGAATAACGGCGGGGATGCTTATGTGGCCGCGAGGCATCTTAAGAATGCGGGATTCAATGTCGCGGTCGCCTCCCTTGCAAGGCAGTCGGGCGTAAAGGCGGATGCCGGGATAAATGCCGGCATATGGAGGAACATGGGAGGCGAGACTTTCCCTGTCCTTTCAACAAAGGATATGGAGAGGTTTAGGACGGGTTTTTTGCACGCGGGTATAATAGTTGACGGCATATTCGGCACAGGGCTTTCAACCCCGGTCAAGGGCGTTGTTGCCGAGGTTATTGGCTTTATAAACCGTCTTAACAAAAAAGTCATATCAATAGACGTGCCTTCAGGCATTGATTCAACGACAGGCGGGGTGCTTGGCTCTGCGGTAAAGGCCGGTATAACAGTAACCATGGCGCTTCCGAAGCTTGGGCTTTATCTTTATCCCGGGAGGTCTTACGCCGGCGCCGTTGAGGTTGCGGACATAGGCTGCCCCAAAGGGCTTCTTGAAAAGGATTCAATAAAATGGAATCTTTCAACAGGGGGTCTTATAAGAAGCATCCTAAGGCCGAGACTGTCTGATGCGCACAAGGGGAGCTACGGCCATGCGCTTGTGATAGCAGGCTCAAGGGGAAAGACGGGTGCCGCGTATTTAAGCGCAATGGGCGCGATGAGAATGGGGGCCGGGCTTTGCACGATCGCGGTTCCCGAAAGCCTTAATCCCGCGATGGAGGCAAAGACAACCGAGGTTATGACATGCCCTGTTCCCGAGGCAGGGGACGGCATGTTCGGCATAAAATCATTTGACGCGATAAAAGGCTGCATGAAGGGCAAATCCTCTGTTGTAATGGGGCCAGGCCTCGGGGTGTCGGATGAGATAACCGGGCTGGTTGAAAGGGTAGTCATGTGTTCTGGGATTCCGGTTGTCCTTGACGCAGACGGTTTAAATGCGGTTAAAGGCGATCTAACGGCGCTAAAAAAGGCAAAGGCTGAATTAATCCTTACCCCGCACCCCGGTGAAATGGCGCGTCTTCTCAACACCACGGCCGCTATTGTGCAAAGGGACAGGGTTTCCGCGGCGTTAAGGCTTGCCGATGATGCTGGAGCGACTGTCGCGCTTAAAGGCGCGTCCACCGTCATAGCGTTGAAGGACGGGTCTGTTTTTATAAACCCAACGGGCAATCCCGGCCTTGCAACCGCGGGCACAGGGGATGTGCTTTCAGGCATGGCGGCGGGCATGGCTGCCCAGGGTTATGATGTCCAGGACGCGGCAATCGCGTCTGTGTTCCTGCACGGATTAGCGGCGGATGAGATAAAGAACAGGCAGGGAGACGCGGGGCTTATTGCAACGGACATCTTAAACGAGCTGCCGCGCCTTATTAATTCCCTCTGTCCCGCGTAAAAGGCCTGAGAAGAATTTAACGGGAAAAGATGGAGACAAAAAAAAGCCTTTTCAACTCATGTTCGCCTGAGGACACGGAAGGGCTCGGCGAGCGTTTTTCAAAAACGCTTTCTCCCGGCAGCAGGGTCGGCCTTGTAGGGGAGCTTGGCGCTGGCAAGACCTCTTTTGTCCGCGGCATCGCAAGGGGCCTGGGCGCTGAAGGCGCTGTAAAAAGCCCGAGCTACGCGATACTTAACATATACGAGGGCGGAAGACTACCCCTCTATCATATTGATTTGTACAGGCTCAACACCGTTGCCGAGTTTCATGACGCCGGGCTTGGGGAATATTTTTTCGGCATCGGGGTCTGCGTTGTTGAATGGGCCGACAGTGTGCCTCAAGTCTTAGGCGAGTGCGACGCTGTCGTAAGGTTCTCATGGAGGTCTGAGACCTTAAGGGAGATTGCAATAAATGAGGGCTTTAATAAGGAGGCTGGATGAGGGTTTTTGACATTGTGGTTATAGGGGCTGGCCCCGGCGGATACGTCTCGGCAATAAGGGGGGCGCAGCTTGGCGCAAAGGTCGCGCTTATTGAGAAGGACAGGCTCGGCGGCACATGTCTCAACAGGGGGTGCATACCGACAAAGGCGCTTTATTATTCGGCAAGGGCGCTTAAGGAGGTAAGGAACTCGGCCGTTTTCGGCATAGACGCAACCGGGGTGAGCTTCAGCCTTAAAAAGGCCGTTGAAAGAAAGGATAAGGTTGTAGACGGCCTCGTGGGGGGCGTAAATGCGCTTCTCAAGGCCAACGGCGTTGAGGTCATTAGCGGAGACGGCGTCATAGAGGCGGCCGGAAGGGTCTTGGCCAGGGGAAGGGACGGGGCCGAGGCAATGGGCGCAAAGTCCATAATCATCGCAACGGGGTCCGAGCCTCTGATGATACCCGCGTTCAACATAGACGGGGAAAACATCCTTACGTCCACGGAGATGCTCGGCCTGACCGAAGTCCCTTCAAGCCTTCTTATAATCGGCGCGGGCGTCATGGGGTGCGAGTTCGCGTCCATTTTTTCGACCTTTGGCTCAAGGATAATAATGCTGGAGCTTTTGCCTTCCGTTCTTTCAACGGAGGATAAGCAGGTCTCCCGCGTCGTCGCAAAGGCGTTCAAGGAGGCGGGCATTGAGGTGCTTACAGGCGTTGAGGTTTCGGGCGTTACTGAAACGGACCTTGGGGTAAAGACCATCCTTAAGGACAACAGGGAGTTCATAACCGAGAAGGTCCTTGTTTCCATAGGCAGGAGCTTTAATTCAACTGGCATCGGGCTTGAATCCTTGGGCGTAAAGACAGAGAAGGGAAGGATACTTGTTAATGAAAAAATGGAGACGAATGTCCCCGGGGTCTATGCCATAGGGGACGTGACGGGAAAGTTCCTCCTTGCTCATGTCGCCTCAGCGCAGGGCATAGTCGCCGCGACAAACGCCGCTGGCAAGGCCGCGGCCATGGACTACAGCGTTGTGCCTGCCGGCATATTCACGGACCCCGAGATCGCGAGCGTTGGCTTAAAGGAAAAGGACGCGGCAGGTTCGGGCATTGAGGTGAACACAGGGAGATTCCCGTATCTGGCAAGCGGCAAGGCCGCGACAATGGGAGAGACCGAGGGGTTTGTACAGATACTCGCGGACAAGGCAACGGATAGGGTTTTGGGGTGCTCTATCGTCGGCGCGCACGCCACGGACCTTATAGGAGAGGCGGCTCTTGCGATAAAGGCGGGGCTTAAGACAAGGGATATCGTTGGGCTTATACACGCGCATCCTACGTTGCCCGAACTCTTGATGGAGGCATCCGAGGATGTGCACGGGCTTTCAATCCACAAGGCGGGGAGAAAAAGGGCCTATTCGGGCGCTTGACGGATTCCCGCCATTTACGGCGGTGTATTGAATTTTTTCATCAAGGTCGTATATAATACATTATTTCGTCGGGGCAAAAAAAACTTAAGGGGTTTTTGAACCAATGGCGCTGATTGTGCAGAAATACGGCGGCACCTCTGTTGCGAACATTGAGAGGATTAAGAATGTGGCAAAGAGGGTTGCCCGCGCCAGGGCCGATGGGAACGACCTTGTCGTGGTGCTCTCCGCCATGGCCGGGGATACGAACAGGCTCGTCGGCCTTACGCACAACGCGTCCGAGTTTCCGGTCGGCAGGGAATACGATGTCGTGGTGTCAACGGGCGAGCAGGTGACGATAGGGCTTCTTGCGATTGCGCTTAAGGAGGAGGGGTTAAAGGCGAAAAGCCTTCTGGGTTTTCAGGTCCCCATCATCACGGATTCGCAGTTCGGCTCGGCGAGGATAGAGTCCATTGACGACAAGAACATAAGAAGGGTGCTTGAGGACGGCTCAATAGTCGTGGTGGCGGGTTTTCAGGGCGTTGACGCTGACGGCAACATCACGACCCTCGGCAGGGGCGGCTCGGACACGACCGCGGTCGCGCTCGCCGCCGCGCTTAAGGCGGACCTCTGCGAGATATATACCGACGTTGACGGGGTGTACACGACCGACCCGAATGTCTGCGCCGACGCGAGGAAGCTAAAGAGGATTTCATACGACGAGATGCTTGAGATGGCAAGCCTCGGGGCCAAGGTGCTGCAGACCCGCTCCGTTGAGTTTTCAAAGAAATACGACATACCCGTGATGGTCAGGTCTTCATTCACGGAGGCGGAAGGCACCCTTGTGTGCAAGGAGGATAAGGACATGGAAAAGGTCGCCGTCTCAGGCATTACATACAACAAGGACGAGGCGAAGATATCGCTTATAAGGGTTCCGGACAGGCCGGGCATCGCGGCAAGGCTCTTTAAGCCCCTGACCGAGGCCGGGATAAACGTTGACATGATAGTGCAGAACATAAGCCACGACGCGAAGACTGACCTTACCTTCACCGTGTCAAAGGCGGATTATAAAAAGGCCCTCAGGCTCATAGACGAGACCTCAAAGGACATCGGCGCAAGCGAGGTCGTGGGGGACCCGAACATCGCAAAGGTCTCTATCGTTGGCGCCGGGATGAGGAGCCACGCCGGGGTCGCCTCCCGGATGTTTGACGTGCTCGCGAAAGAGGGGATAAACATACAGATGATCTCAACCTCCGAGATAAAGATATCCTGCGTCGTTGACGTTAAATACACGGAGCTTGCCGTAAGGGTCCTGCACGACGCGTTCGGGCTCGGCAAGGAAGATGTCGCCGAGGAGAGGTCGCTATAAAAACCGGAAGTTGCTGTTCACATGGATGGGCCTTATTTCAAAAAATGCTTAAACTCTACGACACGACATTAAGGGACGGCACGCAGGCAGAGGACATCGCCTTCTCGGTTGAGGACAAGGTGCGCGTCGCAAAGAGGCTTGACGGCCTCGGCGTGCACTACATTGAAGGCGGGTTCCCGGGCAGCAACCCGCGCGACATTGAGTTCTTCAAGGCCATGCGGCGGGAGAGGCTTCTCTCGGCAAGGCTTGTGAGCTTCGGCCCCACGAGGAGGTCGGGGATAAAGGCAAAGGACGACCCGAACCTTAAGGCCCTCGTCTCGTCAGGCGCCGGGGCCGTCACCGTATTCGGCAAATCGTGGAGGCTGCATGTATCAAAGGCGTTAAGGGTGTCAATGGATGAAAACCTTGAGATGATATTTGACACCGTTGGTTATCTTAAGAAAAGAACCGGAGAGGTAATATACGACGCCGAGCATTTTTTTGACGGTTATAAGGACGACCCGGAATACGCCTTGAAAACGCTCAAGGCCGCCGAGGAGGCGGGCGCGGATTATCTCGTGCTGTGCGATACGAACGGCGGGAGCCTGCCGTTTGAGGTCTCATCCGTCGTAGGGGACGTGCTGAAGGCGAAGGGCAAAGCCACTCTGATCGGCATACACGCGCATAATGACACGGAGGCGGCGGTCGCCAACAGCCTTATGGCGATAAAAGAAGGCGCCATGATGGTGCACGGCACCATAAACGGATACGGCGAGAGGTGCGGAAACGCCAACCTCTGCTCAATAATCCCGGCGCTTAAGCTGAAGATGAACATCAACTGCGTGACGGACGAGCAGTTGAGGGGCTTAAGGGACGCCTCCCGGTTCGTGCAGGAGCTTGCGAACATGTCTCCCTACAAGCACCAGCCTTACGTGGGCGACAGCGCGTTCGCGCACAAGGGAGGGGTGCACGTAAGCGCCGTCGTGAAAAGCCCGGAGACCTACGAGCACATAAGGCCTGAGCTTGTCGGAAACCGCCAGAGGATTCTGGTCTCGGACCTGTCGGGCAAATCAAACATAGTGTGCAAGGCGGCCGAATACGGGCTTAATGTGAAGAGCGATTCAACGGCCGTAAAGGACACGCTTAAGGAGTTGAAGTCCCTTGAGCATCAGGGCTTCCAGTACGAGGGCGCGGAGGCGTCTTTTGAGCTTCTTATGCAAAAGGCGCTTAAGAAGAGAGAGAGCTATTTCAGGCTTTTGGGTTTCCGCGTAATTGACGAGAAGAAAAAGGACGGGGAGCCGCCTTATTCCGAGGCGACCATAAGGCTTGAGGCGCTCGGGGTCGTTGAGCACACGGCGGCAGAGGGAAGCGGCCCGGTCAATGCCCTTGACAGGGCGTTGAGAAAGGCGCTTGAGAGGTTTTATCCGTCGCTTAAGGAAGTGAAGCTCCTGGATTTCAAGGTGAGGGTCCTCGGCGGTTTAAGCGGCACCGCGTCAAAGGTGAGGGTGCTCGTTGAGTCGGGCGACGAGACGGACAAATGGGGCACGGTCGGGGTCTCTGAAAACGTGATTGAGGCAAGCTGGCAGGCCATTGTTGACAGCCTTGAGTACAAGCTCTTCAAGGACAAGAAGCGGGCGAAGAAGAAGTGATGCCTATGGCGAGGGACAGGCGCTACATCGCGTATCTCTTTATCGCGCTCCTCTTGCTCGGCTTTTTCTCCGCAAGGTCAACTGTTGTCTCTTTTTCATGGAATATTGCTGAGGGAAAAGGCCTTGACGCCGCGGCCCCGGACTTCATCCCGGGGTTGCCTGTTGACATCAATTCAGCCGGTCTTGACGACCTAAAGACGCTGCCCCGCATTGGGGATGCGATCGCCGAAAGGATTTTGCTTAAAAGGCGGGAGCTCGGAAGATTCAGGAGCAAAGAAGAACTTCTTCTTGTCAAGGGCATCGGAGAAAAGACCTTCAATGAGATAAGCCCCTTTGTCAAGGCGGAAGATGCGCGATAAAAGACCGTCTGGTCAAGCGTCTTAAGCCCGCATAAACTCTCCATGAAGCCCTCAACTATAATAACGGCCGCGCTTTCCATTGTGTTTGCAATATCCCTCGGCGTCGCGACCCGCGTGCTGAACCCCTCCGAGAATGTAAACGCGCTCTGGCTTGTGCTTGCGGCCGCGTGTTTCTTTGTCGTCATATATAGGCTCTACGGCGCGTTCATCGCCAAAAAAGTCCTCGGCCTTGACGATTCAAGGCCGACCCCTGCGATAAGATTTTCAGACGGAAGGGACTTCCACGCAACGCACCCGCTCGTGCTCTTCGGGCATCACTTCGCGGCCATCGCGGGCGCGGGGCCGTTGATCGGGCCCGTGCTTGCGGCGCAGTTCGGGTATCTTCCCGGGTTTCTCTGGATACTGATAGGCGCGGCCTTCGGAGGGGCCGTGCACGACATCGTAATACTCGCGGCCTCGGTCAGGATGGACGGGTGCTCGCTTGCCGAGATTGCAAGAAAAGAGGTCGGCCCCCTTACGGGCTTTACCGTCGCCCTTGCGATATTATTCATAATAATAGTCGCGCTCGGCGGGCTTGGGATGGCCGTGGTGAACGCGCTTTACAAAAGCCCGTGGGGTTCTTTTACGATATTCGCCACAATGCCGATTGCCCTTGTCATGGGCCAGTGGCTCCACAGGTGGAGAAGGGGCGCGGGGGGCGCTGTCTGGGAGGTGACCCTCTTTGGCGTAATTATGCTTGTGTTGGCGGTAATGGGAGGCAGGTTTATTGAGGGGAGTTTTCTCGAGGGGGTTTTTTCGCTTGATAAAACAACGCTTGTCTGGGTCCTTGCGCTTTACGGGTTTTCCGCCTCCGTTCTGCCGGTCTGGATGCTGCTTTGTCCGAGGGACTATCTGTCAACTTACATGAAGATAGGCACGGTGCTGTTGCTTGTCGCCGGGGTGCTCGTAATGGCCCCTGAGATACGCATGCCAAGAATAACCGCGTTTGCCTCAGGCGGGGGGCCGGTCATACCGGGCGGCATCTTTCCCTTTATGTTCATAACAATCGCATGCGGCGCTGTCTCGGGCTTTCATTCCCTCATAGCCTCGGGTACGACGCCGAAGATGCTCAGGAAAGAGGGCGACATCCTTCCCATCGGCTTCGGGGCGATGCTTGCGGAGGGGTTTGTCGCGGTTATCGCGATCATAGCCGCAACGGTGCTCATGCCCGGAGACTACTTTGCGATAAACACGACCCTTTCGTTTGACGCGTTAGGCAGAATGGGATTCGCCCCGCAGAATATCAACGAGCTTTCAAGGACGGTCGGTGTTGACGTGGCTGGCAGGCCCGGAGGCGCGGTCTCGCTTGCGGTCGGGATGGCCTACATATTCTCAGGGCTTCCTGGCATGAAAAGGCTCATGCCTTACTGGTACAATTTCGCGCTTATGTTTGAGGCGCTTTTTATACTTACCACGGTTGACACTGGCACAAGGGTAGCAAGGTTCATTGTTCAGGATCTCGGGGGTTACGCGTACAGGCCGCTTTCAAAGACCAACTGGATGCCGGGCGCGTTTTTTGCGAGCGCAGTCGTGGTGGGCGCGTGGGCGCTACTCGTGAGTTCTGGAAGTGTGGCGACCATATGGCCTATGTTCGGGGTGGCAAACCAGCTCCTCGCCGCCATCGCGCTCTGCATTGGAACGACCGTATTGATAAGGATGGGCAAGGTTAAATACATCTGGGTGACGCTTGCCCCGATGCTCTTTATGTTTACCATGACGCTTGTAGCGTCATGGAAGCTTCTCTGGATTTTTCTGGATAAGGCGGCCATTGCCCCGGACGCCTCAGCCAGATTCAGCTTCAGGCTTGACGCCGCGCTTGTAGTCGTTATGGCCCTGCTTGCGATAATCGCCGTGGCTGATTCAGCGGTTAAGTGGAAAGGCATGCTCTCCAAGGGGTTTGTTAAAGAAGACGCGGCATAGCGCGGTTTTTTTTGCCGGGCCCCCGCACGCCAGAAGGGGCGCGTTTTTTTGTAAGACGCCCCTTCTGGCGTTTTTCATCCGATGTTTATCGCTATCTTTTTAGGCTTAAGGTCTTCCGCCTTCGGCAGCGTCACCGTAAGTATGCCGTTCTTAAGGCTTGCGGCTATTTTTTCCTGATTCGCCTTGAACGGTATCTTTATTGAGCGGTAGTAGGCCTTGTAATTCCTCTCGCGGTATGTGTAATGCTCGTCCTTTATGTCAGGCTCTCCCTTTATCTCCCCCGTGATTGAGAGGATGTCCTCCTGCAGGGCTATGGATATGTCCTCTTTTGCAACGCCTGGAAGCTCGGCCTTTATTACCGTATCTCCGTTTTTCTCTATGATGTCTATGGCTGGGGTTGCGTTCCTTTTTTCAGCGTCCCTTTTCCAGTTCTCCCCCGAGTGCCTCAGATGCGTCGGGATAATCTCCTCAAGTATCCTGTCCATTTCCCTCCTCATGTTCTCAAGTTCCTTAAGCGGCTGCCATTTTTCTATGAACATGTTAATAGATCCTCCTGTCCTGTTTTTAGTAAGCGCTTTAATGGAAATATAGGCGCCGTTAAGCCGGATGTCAAGGGAGGCTGAAAGGGGAAGAGGCGGGCATGAAAGGCATTGGGTGGCTTAAGCCCTGAAAAAGGTCATATAGGCCACGATAAAAAGGAATAAGACATACAGGAATCCGTTGAAGGTCAGATACAGGGGCTTAATCTCTTTTAACCGCGTCACGACCACATAGAGCCAGGAGCAGGCAATAACCGTTATAAGCCCGCTTGACACGACCATCGGGCTTATCGTCCACGGGGTAAGGAATATGCCCACGGCAGGCAGAAGGCTGCCCTGAAATACCATTGCCCCGGTTATGTTTCCGATTGCCATGGTGTCCTTGCCCCGCCTTGTCCAGATGATGCTGTTGAATTTTTCGGGCAGCTCGGTTGCCACCGGTATTATGATGAGCGAAAGCGCGAGCACGGGCACGCCGATTGTGTGCGCGAGGGTCTCAATGCTTTTTACAAACCCCTTTGCCCCGATTATTATGAGGGCAACGGCAAGAAGGAGCTGAAGCACCACGAAGAAGAGGTGCTCCTTGAAGATCCTCGCGAGGTAAAGCCCCTTGCCGTCCTCAACGCCGTGCCCCTCGCGCACAAGCGCCTCGGACGCCTTTATCGTCTCAAGCACATAGTAGAAGTACGTCAGCACGAGCACAATGGCCACAAAGACCCTTATGCCCCTGTAATTATTGGGCGTGAAGGCAACGAGAAAGGCGATTGTGAACGCGAACAGGGAAAATTCCATATCCCTTCTGAATCCGCTTTTTTCAGGCGAAAGCGGCTTGTTGGACCTTTCTTCCCTGAAATACCACGAAGCGCCCCCGACAAGACACATGGCAAG
>JBBTGV010000072.1:0-17264 GCA_038041305.1 Deltaproteobacteria bacterium
TTCCCTAAATTACCAAGCCTTACTCTATCCAATCTTATCCGAATTTTTGCCCTTGAAACACGATCTAACCCGCCCACCCATTCTTTGAACAGCTTCTTATTATTCGCTGTCAGGTAATATTCAATTGTATATGGATAAGTTTCCATTAATCTCTATCTTATTGTAGCTTATAAGCTACAATAAATCAACTCTTTTTTATAGGGTAAATCCTCAGGAGGACGGCGGAGAAGGTACGGGGGGGTTCTGAATGGTGGGCATAGCCCACACTACAAGGCTGTCATTCCTGCGGATGCGGGAATCCAGCGTCTTTGGTTTTCTGCAGCCATTTTTAAGACTCTGGATTCCCGATAAAAACCTCGGGAATGACGAAAAAAATATATTGCCTTGTACTGCTCCCCGTTTGTCAAGCTGCATCTAACTGTGTAACGCGGCTTGTTTTGTATTCTGCTTCGAACCGCTCCGGCGTCTTGTAGCCGAGCGTCGAATGCAGGTAGTTCTTGTTGTAGTCCTCAGCCCACGCCTCGAACGCTGATTTTAATTCCTCAGCGCTCCTCCACTCTCTAAGCCACAGCCTTGTAGGGTGGGCGCTGCCCACCTCTTTACAAATCGTTTGTTATCAAAACCACTCAGCGCCAATGTGCTGAATGTCAGTTGCATCGCTGCACCAATTTTCCGGATACAAACCTTGCGCTGCGAACTTATGAAATGTTGAAAACTTCCAATCCTTCTGCAATGCCGCCAAACCGTGCTTTACCGCATTATAATGAATATACTCCGCGTGTCTTGCGAAATCAAGGCCGTCCTTTATCATGTGTTCCTAAAAACGCCTTTGCCATATAGTAGCTTCTTCGCTTCTTATGCGCGAAAGCCAATTAGGCTGAGCTCGGCCCACCGAATCAGCCTTGTAGGGTGGGCACAGCCCACCAAATCAGATTACTCTCCCACCGCCCCAGGGTAATCTACAACGCCGCCGAGCCAATCTTCAGCTCTTTGGTGCAAACTGGACGGCATATTAATTTACGCCGGTGCCGTGTTATTTGAAGCTGTGTTCTTTCCTTGTCTTGAAGTTCCAATTTGGCACATCAAGACTGCTCTTTTCCCCCGGCCCTGAACCCGATCTGTCTTTTCTTCGGCTCCGGCGGCTTCATTAATTCGTATATGGCCTGAAAGACCACCTTGAACTGCTCGTCGTATTTATTTTCAAGCTCGGTCATCTTTTTCATCAGTTCGGCGTTGGAGGCGAGCATCTGGCGGAGTCTGACAAACGCCTTCACAATCAGTATGCTTGTTTGAACGGCCACAGGGCTGTTTAAGACCGTGGCAAGCATAATCGCTCCGTGCTCGGTAAAAGCATGGGGTAAATTTGGCGAAAACTTGAGCCGTTTGAGGTGGTCGCAAATTGCGACCACCTCCACTTTCTCACTCTCAATCAATTGAAACATGAAATCCTCCGGAAATCTCCTCAGATTTCTGCGCACCGTTCATTCAGCCTTTTCGTTGTCACACCATAAAGAACCGCAAGGTCGCTGTCAAGCATGACCTTGTTGCCGCGGAGCAGCAGAATCTTCTTTTCAATTATTCCAACGGGCACCAGCGCTTTCATTTATCATCCATGCTTAAGGTCATAATCCGTGACCTTCCGCCCCAGAGATATCTACAACGCCGCCACTTCTCTATCTTCTCTAACCGGACATCCCTGCTCCTATAAAAAAATCTGCGTGTGGTGGGCATGGCCCGCCCTGCTTGGCTGTCATTCCTGTGAACACAGGAATGACAGCCGCAATCCCGACTCTCTAAAAGAGGCGGGTGAAGGCGGGCCATACAGAAGAAAATATCCTTGCCGTAACGAAACCATGCCATTTGCCATTATTGATGGGCAGGGATTCGATCATCCAGCGTCTTTGGTTTTCTGCAGCCATTTTCAAGACACTGGATTCCCGATTAATGCTTCGGGAATGACGGAAAAAAGTATATTGCCTGCCTCAACTCGCCAAAAATATGCGGGTTTACGGCAGGCTTCCATTCCCAACTTACAGACCGCGGGAATGACACCCAAAAACCTGAAACACACACACTACTCACCCCTTACATCCCTCGGGACGCCGGCGTTTGTCGCCTTTCTTACAAGCTCGGACAACACGTCCTTTAAATCCTGCAAGGCGAGTTCGTCATTTGGGATTTCTGTCTTATACCTGTTGTATGCGTCAACCTCAGATTGACCGAACACCTGCCCGAACCTCCGGCCGCCCTCAAAAACCTCCATAAACTGTTTTTTGACCGAAACCTTTTCCTCAAGCCTTGCTATCTCGCCCCTTTTGTTTGAAAATGCCTGTTTCCACCAGTCAAGCGTATAGTCCCCGTAAAGCTCAACCGTCTTTTGCTCTGTTTTGGGGCCTGAATCCGTTGACTGCGGTTCAACGGCCTTCTCCTTTGGCCCAATCTCCTTTTTTTCATGCACAATAAGCGCGTCCCTGTATTCGTTCGGAACCCTGTTCAAATCGTCTGTTATGTGCGTTACGCCTTCTTTGTCAACCCACCTGTAAAAGTCCGCATAAGAAAGCGTTCCGCAAAAGAGTATCGCGAGCGCAAGCAAAAGGGCATGCCTTTTCATATACTAAAACTCCTCGTTTGTTTTTCCATTGAGCATACCTCAGTTGTAAGATTCAGTCAAATAAGACTCTTTTTGAAGGTCCTCTCCGTCCGTTGTTATGGCAATCGCGCCGTTAAGGTCTGTCCTCAGGACCTCCGCGTTGATTGCCCCGTATCTCGCAAGGGTCTCACTGTGGGGGAACCCGAAGACATTGTCCCTGCCCGCTGAAACGACCACAACCGACGGCCTTACGACATCAAGGAATTCAAGGCTTGAGGAATTCCTGCTCCCGTGGTGCGGGGCCTTAAGCACATCCGAGCTTATGTCCCGTTTAATTGCCAATCGTTCGCCCTCCTCGCCGATGTCGCCCGTAAAAAGAAGGCTTCTTTTCCCGTACAGGAGCCTTACGACAAGGGATGCGTTGTTTGCGTCAAGCCCTTTTTGCTCATCACCAGTCGGGCCTATCGCCTCAACCGAGACATTGTTGATATCCGTCTTTTCATAGCCTTTGTCCATGACCCTGACCGCCACTTTGCGCCTGTTAAGCGCTATTTTGAGCACTTCCGGAAGCGCTCCTCCGTATCCGCTCCACCAAAACTCGCCCACATTGAAATTCTCTATGACGAAGATAAGCCCCTGCATGTGGTCAAGCTGCGGATGGCTCAAGACAATATAGTCAATGTCCTTTATTTTCCTTGACCAGAGAAAAGGCGCGATAACCCTTTCACCCGTGTCATAACCCGACGAATAAACCCCTCCGCCGTCAATGAGCATTGTCTTACCACCCGGAAACTCAATAAGCGCAGAGTCCCCCTGCCCAACGCTTAAGAATGTGGCCGAAAGGCGTGTTGAGGTCTTTCTTTCATATTGCGGATAGGCCCAATTAAAGATAATTACCGCGATAAAGGCGAGCGTTAAATATCTGTAGACAGCGCGCCTTTTAAATTTCGCGGCGCAGATGACCGCGCCCAAAAACGCAAATACGCTCAAGATGTCCGGCGTTGAAACCCAGACAGACGAATACGGGAGCATGGAGAAAAAATAAACAACGCCGTTAAGGACGCGGATTGCGAGATCAGCGGCGTAAAGCAACATGCCCGCGAGGCCCCGCCAGAAAAAAGAGGTTATTGTAGCCAGAAACACAAGGGGCACGGCAATTGACGTTATCGGCACCGCGATGATGTTCGCGATTATGCCGATAAGCGACGCCCTGTGGAAGTGGTACGCGACAACGGGAATCGTGCCAAGAGAGGCCGCAAGGGTTACAAAAAAAGACGGCCTCGCATACTTATAAAAAATGCGCCGGAAAAAACCCTTTTTTACATCGCCCGCATCCCCTGCGTCGGTTCCTTCGCCGGCGAAAACCCCTGACATGACCGGGCCAAGGTATATTATGAAAAACACGGCCAAGAACGACAGCTGAAACGACACATCCCACAGCGAGGGCGGCGTTGCGGCGAGTATCGCAAACGCGGCAAGTAATAGCGTGTTCAGATGGTCTTTGCCCCTGTTGACGAGAAATGCGAACACAAAACAGGCCGCCATTATGACTGACCTCAATGCCGAGACCTGCAGGCCTGAAAAAAGCCCGTATGCGAAAACAGGCGGAACGGTCAGGAGCGCGGCAAGCCTTTTTATGTTTATCGCGAGCATAAGCCTTTCCGATGACTTTAGGACAAGAAGAACCAGCCTGTATGTGAAAAGCATCACGATCCCGACATGAAGCCCTGAGATTGAGAGTATATGCCCCGTGCCGGTCCTGTTGTAAGCCGCGTTAAGCCCTTTGTCTATGCCCCTTCGCTCGCCCGTGATGAAGGCCTTTATCACCTCCCTGTTTTCCGCGCCTTTCGCGTCTATGAACCCGCTTACGCTTCTTCTTAGGCCGCTTACATATCCGGCAAACGATGCGCCGCTATCGCCGAGCCTTGCGATAAACCGCGGGTCCCTCACATGGGCGGTTACGAAAACGCCCTGCATGTTAAGCCTTGCCTTCATGTCCGGCTCGCCGGGGTTGCCGAGATTATAGGGTTCTTTAAGGCGCGCCGTAAGCCTGACAATGTCGCCGTAGCCAATGCCTTTGAGCCTGCCCTGCGCCGTAACAAGGACAAGGCCCCTTGTGGCCCGCCATGCACCGCCTTTCAGCAAAACCCTTTTGGCCTCAATGTTGAATATCGTTGAATCAAAGGCGTATTCCGGCTCGGAGGCGATTACACCGTCAATGGTATTGCCGAAGAAATTACCGGCCTCCGGGTTTTGTCTTATGATATTCAGCATGTGGTCTGGAGAGGGCGTTGGGTTGACATACGGGGTCATAAAAAGCGAGCCGAGAAAGAAAAAAAGCGGGGCAACCGCAAGGGCGAAAAACCTAAAGCGCCTTATGTAAAGCATGACTGGCAGGACAGCGGACAGCAGGGCAAGCGCGGATGCAACGGCAGGGGAAACATTAAAATATCTTGAAAAGGCCAGGCCTGAAGCAAACGCTATGACTGCCGGCAGAAGAGGCTGCATAAGGTGGATTTCTTGAATACTGCTATACGGGTTTGCCTAAAAAAAACTATGTGGATTACTTAAGCCCCTTTATCTTTTCCGCAAGGCCGGCTGTGATGCCGGAAACCGAGGTTAGATCCCCTATTGAGGCGTTCAGTATCGCCTCAACGCCGCCGAACCGTTCAAGGAGCGCCTTTTTCCGCCGCATCCCGAGCCCTTTCACCGAATCAAGCACTGACGCGTTCTTCTTTGCCCTGAGCCTCCTGTGGTACGCTATGGCGAACCTGTGGACCTCGTCCCTTATCCTTCTAAGGAGGAGGTCCGGCCCGAAACCCTCCCTCAAAAACACCGGGTCTTTTACATTCAACAGATACACCCGCTCGGAGGCGGCATGGCCGGACATCCCGCCTTCGGGCCTCTCCTTCGCGAGCGCAACGGCCTCAACGCCTTTTATCTTGAGTTCATTAAGCGCTGAGAGCGCTATGTTAAGCTGGCCCTTGCCCCCGTCAATAAGGATAAGGTCCGGAAGCCCAAGTCCGCCCTCTTTTTCCACTGAAAACCGCCTTAACAAAACCTCCCGCATCATAGCATAATCGTCCGGCCCGTCCGCAAGCCTTATCTTAAAGAGCCTGTAAGATCCCTTGTCGGGCTCGCCGTTTAAGAACCTGACCATTGCGCCCACGGCGAATTCCCCCTGTATGTTGGATATGTCAAACGCCTCTATCGTCAACGGGGTGTTTTTAAGGTGCAGCCTCTTTTTAAGGCCCTCAAGTGAAACCGCCTTTTCCGAGGCCCTCTCAGAGCGTTTCCTGAGCGCCTCATCCGCGTTTGTTGCGGCCAACCTCAAAAGCCCCGCCTTATCCCCCCTTACAGGCGTTGTTATGGAAACCTTGCCTCCTTTCTTCTCTGAAAGCCATTCGGACAGCACCTCGGCGTCCTCTGTTTTCGCCCCGATTATAATCTCCCGTGGTATGAATCTTTCGCCCCTGTAGAATTCCGCGATAAAGCACGATACGATTTCATCGTCCGGAAGGTTTAACAGATCCTCAAAAAAATACTCCCCGTTGCCGACAAGGCGGCCCTCCCTTATAAAGAGCGCCTCAATCGCGATCGTCCCCTGCGCCCTCTTGAGCGCGAACGCGTCCGAATCCTCCTGCCTCCTGCCCACGACCTTCTGCTCTTGAAGCATCTCTTCAATGCCTGAAATCTGATCCCTTGTCTTTGCGGCCTTCTCAAACTCAAAATTCATCGCCGCCTCGTTCATCCTTTGCTTAAGCGTCTTTATAAGCTCAAGGTTCCTGCCGTCAAGGAACATCATCGCCCCGTCCACAAGCAGGGCGTAGTCCTCTTTTGATATGAGGCCCGTTGCCGGGGCCGGGCAGAGCCCCATTTGATAATCAAGGCACGGCCTTGTCCTGTTCCTGAAAACAGACGGGCTGCACACGCAAAGCGGGAAGATCCTGCGGATAAGCTTCACGACACCCCTTACGGCCTTTGCGGACGGATACGGGCCGAAATAGCGGGACCCGTCCTTTTTTCTCTGCCTTACGACGAGGATGCGCGGGAAGTCTTCCTTTAAAGTAAGCTTTATGCTCACATAGGTCTTGCTGTCCTTAAGTCGTATGTTGTATTTGGGCCTGTGCTGCTTAAGAAGCGTGTCCTCAAGGAGAAGCGCCTCTTTCTCGTTTGAGGTGACGATGCAGTCAACAGCAGCGGCCTTGCCCGCAAGGAACCTTACCGCATACCGTCCGTCGCCTGCGCCCTTGAAATAAGACCTGACGCGGGATCTTAAATCCCTTGCCTTCCCAATGTAGATGACCTTGCCTGAGGCGTCTTTCATAAGATACACCCCCGGACTTGAAGGCAGGCCCTTAAGATTATCTTCCGTAATCATTGGCGTTTTGCAATTATAAAGCGCGGTGGGGGATTAGACAAATTTTTATTGCAGGCAATGCCCCCAATAAAAAAAACCCTGCCTGTCGCAGGGTTTTCCGTTGCCGTAAAAAATGCCGTTGCGCGGCTAATGGGCTAAGACGCCTTCGCCCTCTCAATGTATTTTCCCTCCCCCGTGTCAATCCTTATGACCTCGCCTTTTTCAATAAAGGAAGGGACATTTACGACAAGGCCGGTCTCAAGGGTCGCGGGCTTCTGGGTCGCGGTCACCGTCGCGCCCCTCATGAAAGGCGTTGTCTCAACGACCTTAAGCTCAACCACCTTTGGAAGCTCAACGCCCACTGATTCCCCGTTATAATACTCAATCATAAGCCTCGCGTTCGGCGTGAGGTATTTTATCGCGTCCCCGAGCGTTGCCGCCGAAAGGAACGACTGTTCGTAGGTCTCTACGTTCATGAAAAAGTATTCATCCCCGCTTGAATACAGATACTCCATTTCGTGCTGCTCAAGCTGCGCCCTCTCAATCTTGTCTTCGGACCTGAACCTGTTCTCCATGCTTGAGCCTGTCCTTAGGTTCTTCAACTTCGTATGCACCATGCCCCTCCAGTTCCCGGGGGTTATGTGCTGAACTGATAGCACCCTGTAGGGCTCGTTATTATACAGTATAGCCATGCCAACCCTTAGCTGTGTTGCCGCAATCATTATATTTTCAAAGACTCCTTTCAAATGGCTGAATGGCCATTATTTCAAAAATCTCATTATAACATAACAACATGAGAATATGCGTTTTAATCTTCAGCCGACCCATTTCTTGACATATTGGACGGTGGAGCCCGCGTTGAGCTTGCTGAAAAGGAGACCGAACCTTTCCTCAAGCTCCGCCCCAAGCCTTGTCTTTACAGAGGGCTCCATGTTCCATATCCGTTCCTTGAACGGCCCAAAACCCTTTTTCCTCGTCTTGTATATGAACTGCTCCTCTGTATCGCCTTCTTTTCTCTCATCAGGATGCTTCTCCGCAAGGTGCCTGTAAATCTCCTTTTTCAGGTCCTGAGGGAACGCGGGGCTGTCGTAGAGCATGTTCTGGAAACCCGTTGCGAGGTGAACCTCAGCGGTGCCCCGTTTTGGGAATATGTCAAACGCATCGTCCGGCAGGGTTGAGGCGCCGTGCTGAACAACGCCCGCAAGCCCGTAGGATGCCCGCGCAACCCTTGAAAGCCTCTCAATCGTGTCAAAATCAACCTTGACCTTCGCCATCGTGCCGTCCTTAAGCACGACGCCTCCGTGTGCGGTGCCGGTCTGTATGCTCAATTTGCTGATGCCCTTGACGCCTTTCGGGAGGCAGGCCAAAAACCCGGCCATGAACGCCTTCAGCTCCTCCTCGGTTGAATTCTTTCCGCCCACCTCCCCTATCTCCCCGCCTACGGATACGGTTACGCCCTTGGGCTCGATCTTCCTTATGTGTTCCGTCAACGCGGCGGTAGTCTCAAAATTAGGCCTCTGCTGCTCGGAGACATCATCCTTCGTAAGGTCAACGACCGTTGACGCGTCTATGTCAATATTGTAGAAACCGGCCTCAACGGCCTCCTTTATGAGCTTCTTCAGGTCGTTTATCTCGGCGTCCCTGTCCTTCACATACTTCTTGGCGTTTATCTGGAAGTGGTCTCCCTGTATGAAAACCGGCCCCCTGTGCCCTTCCTTTACCGCGGCGGCGATTATGCAGGCCGTGTACTCGGCGGGCGTCTGGTTCGTGTAGGCTATCTCGCTCTTGGCTATCTCAAATATGAACGCGCCGGATTTGGCCTTTTTCGCGGCCCTGAAAACCGCCCTCGCGGTGTCGTATGTAAGGCCCCTGATGTTTATGGCGGGCACCGTAAACCCCGCGCACTCGCCCCTTCCCATTGCCTCGTAAAGGCCCTGAATGGAGGCCGACCTTATGCCGAGGGCAAGCCCGGTCAGCCTTAAAAGCCTTCTTGCCTCTGCCGTTATTTCGCCGCCGCCAAAGACCGCATTGTATATAAGCCCGTCAACGGCCCCGGCGCAAAGCCGAGCCTCGTCAAGAACCTCAACGGAATGCGACCTGTCCTTTATTATGCCCTTAAGGGCGTCCTGCATGTTTCCGAGAGTCTTATATTCCATGGGAGCCTCCTTTTGCTAAAAATTATTTGCACAACAATAAATTAAAGCCGGGGCTACCGTGTGAGCTTAGCCCGTGCAAGAACATCATAACCTCATAACATAAACAGGGTCCGGCGGCAAGTGGAGTTTCAATCTCCCGGCCGTAAATGGCTGGAATCGCCGGCATGGCAGGGGCGGGCTTTAGCTTGAAAGCACCTGCTTTACAAGGTCTGTCAGCTCCTTTGGCTCAAACGGCTTTAATATGAACGGGCACTTCCTTTTTGAAATGAAATCCTTTATGTCCTGGCTGAACACGTCTCCGGTAAGTATTATTATCTTGTCCCTCAGGTATGCGTGCCTGTTTGAGACGGCGTCATAGAGCTCCATGCCCGACATGCCCGGCATCTTCACGTCGGTTATAATGAGCGAGAACCTGTTTTTCTCAAGGGAATTAAGCGCCTCCTTGCCGTCGCTTACGGTCTCCACCCGGTAGCCCTCCCTTGCGAGTATGTCGTGGAGGGCCTCCCTTATGCTAAGCTCGTCATCCGCTATAAGCACGCTTTTCCCGGACGGCTGGACGCCTGCCGCGCCTGATTCAACCGCCTTTTTAACGGTCGCCCACTGCTCCTTCTCAACGATCGGGAGCTCAATCACGACCATCGCGCCCCCGCTCTCAGGGCTTATCATGTCAATCGTGCCGCCGTGTTCAATTATTATGCCGTGGGTTATAGAGAGCCCGAGGCCGGTCCCTTTGCCGACGTCCTTCGTGGTAAAGAACGGGTCAAAGACCTTGTTTATTATCTCCTTTGGTATCCCGGGGCCCGTATCCTTGAATGTTATCTCAATCCTTCCCCTGAGTTTCCTCGTCTTTATCTCAAGGGTGCCGGGCGCCTTTCTTGAGACCATCGCGTCCTCGGCGTTGTTTATTATGTTTATAAACACCTGCTGCATCTGGAAAAGGTCCACCATCGTCTTCGGAAGCCTTTGGTCAAGGTCAAGGACTACCTTTATGTTGTTAGCCCTCAGCGAATATTCCCTGAATTCAATCGTATGCTTTATAATGTCGTTTATGCTCTGGAACTCGCGCTCCGTCTTTTTCGTCCTCGCAAAGGTAAGCAGATTCTGCACTATCTTCGCGGTCCTTAAGGACTCGTGGTATATCTTGTTGAGCTTCTCCTTGATGTCCGAGACCTTTTTGTCCCCGGGCATGTCCATGAGTATCTGGCTGAACCCCATGATGCCCATAAGGGGATTGTTGAGCTCGTGCGCGATGCCCGCAACGAGCTTGCCTACGCTTGACAGCTTCTCGGAGTGCAGGAGCTGCGCCCTGAGGAGCTTTTCCTGCGTAATATCCCTTGCGATGTGAACGCTCGCCCAGACCTCGCCTTTCGCGTTGAACACCGGGAATGTGGTTATGCTGTAAGAGCCCTCAAAGACCATGTCGTCAACCTCCGCGGTGTTTGCGACCCCGGACGACAGCGTCCTTGTGTGCGGGCAGAGCAGATGCGGGTTGCTTTTGCAGTAGAACAGATCATGGCAGCTCTTGCCGATAAGGCCCTCCGGCTCAAGATTGAATTTCCTCGCGAGCGCCTTGTTCACCTTAAGGATCCTGTAATCCTTGTCATGGATGGAGATGAGGTCCTGTATGGCGTCAAACGTCGCAACCCATTCCTCCTTGCTCTTCGTGATGAGGTCAAAGAGCTTTTTGTTCTCCTCTGCCCTTCTCTCAAGGGTGTCAAGCATGTCGTTAAAGGCCTTCGCGAGGTATCCGACTTCGTCCTCTTTCGCCACTTTTACCCGTTCGCTGATGTTCCCGCCCTCGGTAATCCTCTTTATGACGTCAACGTTTTCCTTTATCGGGCCCGTGATTGAGCGTTTTATGAGGAACGAAAGAAGTATTGCCCCGACCCCTATGCTCAAGATGCCGGAGACTATCCATTCGGTCCTCTTCTTGGCGAGATACTGGTACAGGTCGGCCAGCGGCGTCCTTATTACGAGTATGCCCCTTGCGCCTTCCGCGGCATGGCATTTATTGCACACGGCGAGCTTGGATATCGCGTAGAGGTATGTAAAAACGGGCCTGCCCCCTGTCCTGTCAATGTAATACATCTCGCCGTCGGCCCTGTTCTGCATGTAGGCATCATACGCCTTCCTGAAGTCAGGCGTATCAACATGCCTTGCCGTGTTTTCCGGCTCATCGGCGTGGTTTGAAAGCCACTCGGGCCTTACGCCGCCGAACTGCCTCTTGACGTCGTTTATGGTCTTTAAATCCTTAAACGCCTCTTCCTTTCCGTTTGCGCGCACGATGTAAAGCCCGTCAATGCCCTGCACCTTGTTAAGGGAGGCGATGAGGTTGCGGGCCATGTCCGCCCTTTCCTCCTGCATGTCAATGTATATCGCGTTCAATATGGGGTGGGCCATGAACCTGCTTGACCTTAATTTCTCCTCAAGGTGTTCTTTTTCTTCATGCTTTACGAGGAAATAAATCGCGATGCCGACCCCGACCACAAGGAGGCAGACTGTAAGGAAGAGTATCTTTGAATGGAGGCTCTTAAGAAACATAAGATACCTGAGATGCCGAAAAAAACCGACCGATTTTTAATTATACATAATATCGGCAGTTTTTACAAATAATTGTAGGGAAAAATAGGCTGGATGGGGCTTTTTTAGGCCTGACGAGTTGCAAAAAAACCAAAAACCTGTTCAGCCTGTCACTCGGCCCTTAAATCCCTCGTCATAAGCTCAAGCACGGCCTGTTTCGGAGATTTGCCGGCGTAAAGCGCGTCGTACACCGCATCAGTTATGGGCATGGAGACCGAATGCCTTATTGAAAGCGCATGCGCCGCCCGTGCCGTCTTAACGCCCTCCGCAACCTCTTTCATGACAGAGAGCAATTCGGAGAGGACGGCGCCCTTGCCCATGCCGTAGCCGAGGGAATAGTTCCTGCTCTGCCCCGCGGTGCATGTAAGCACAAGGTCGCCGAGCCCGGAGAGCCCGGAGAATGTGAGGGGATTCGCACCCATCTTGACGCCAAGCCTTGATATCTCGGCAAGGCCCCTTGTTATAAGCGCGGCCCTTGCGTTGCACCCAAGCCCAAGGCCGTCCGAGATGCCGGAGGCTATTGCAATCACGTTTTTAAGCGCGCCACCGAGTTCTACGCCGGTTGCATCCGCGTTCGTATATACCCTGAAGTGCGGGGTTGAAAACGCCTCCTGCACCTTTTTGGCGACGGATTCCGTTGCGGCGGCGGCCGAGACAGCTGCCGGCAGACGCCTTGACACCTCTTTTGCGAACGATGGGCCTGATAGTATTGCCATGCCCTCGCAACCAATGCCCTTAAGCGCTTGTGAGAGAACCTCTGAAGACAGAAGAAGGCTGTCCTCCTCAATCCCTTTTGTCGCGCTCACGATAACCGGGGCGCCCTTGATAAACGCCCTTGCCTCTGAAAATACCGCCCTTATCGCGAAGGACGGCACAACGCACACGATAATGGCGGCCCCCCCTGAGAGCGCGTCTTCCAGAGAATCCGAGGCAATTAAATTGTCCGGGAGTTTTACGCCCGGCAGAAAAAGCCTGTTCTCCCGCTCCTGCCGCATGATTGCGCAAAGCTCTGGCTCGCGCACCCACAGCCTTACCTTGTTTTTATCGTCCTTTTCCGCAAGAAGCACGGCAAGCGTCGTGCCCCAGCTTCCGGCGCCTATGACTGTAATATTATCCATGGCAAAAAGGCCCGCCCTGCGTGATACGCGGTTCACCTTGACTCATCTGAAATTATAGCCTTGTCCTCGGCCGCGGCCCTTGCCCTTATCCGCTTTATCCCGGCCTTGACATAGGCTGCCTCCGGGGACTTCAATTCAAGCTCGGAAAGGGTCTTGAGGGCCTCTGGTTTTTTTCCAGCCTCAAGAAGCGCGGCGGCCTTGCCAAGCATCGCCTCCATCGCGGCGTCGGACTCGGGGAACAAGATTATGACCTCGTCGTATGCGCCTATGGCCTGCTTCACATCCCCCTCAACATAGTATGTGTCCGCCAATTTAAGCCTTATCGCCGCGGAAAGGGCCTGATTTGACGACGAGGCGAGGATGTCCTTCAATTCAATCCGTGCCTGATGAAGATCGTTCATCTTTATGTACTCGGAGGCTATCATGAACTGGAACCTCTCGGCCTCGGCCGGGAGCGCCGTTTTAAGCCTCTGGTAGACCTCCACTGACTTGCTGTACTCACCCGCGCTGGAATAAATGCCGGCCATGTCCTCCATTCCCGAAAGCGCCTCAACGGCCTTCGGGTACATCAGGAAAAGCGATGTGTAGGCGTGCGCCGCCTTTTTAGCGTCATTAAGATGGCGGTTATATATCACCGCGATCCTGAGCTGGCTTTTTGGGGCATAGGCCGATGCGCGGTGCTTATTCACGACATCCGCGTAAGCATTAAGAGCCTCTCTGAACCTGCCGTTGCCGAAGGCCTCCTCTGCGGCGTTAAAAGACGCCTCGGCGGGGTCTCTGGTTGAGCAACCCAAAAAGGCCGTAAACGCGAGACAGGACAAAAACAGGACAAAAACAGCCCTTCCCCCGCGTTTAGGCCTCGTCTCTGCCGGGCGCACGTATTTAACAAAGGACAATCCCAGCGCCTCAAGCCTCCTCTTCGGCTGATTCCTTTTCCGCAATGGGGGCAATGCCGGTTATGTACTCCCCCTCGTCTATGCCCATAAGCCTCACGCCCTGCGTGTTTCTGCCTATTACAGGCACATCCTTCATCGCAATCCTTATAATCTTGCCCGTAGAGGTTGATATCATCAGCTCATCCTGATCCCCGACCTTCACCATGCCCGTGACCGGGCCGTTCTTGTCAATTATGCGTATGTTTATAAGGCCGCTTCCGCCCCTGTGCTTTCCCCTGTATTCGGAGAATTTCGTCCTCTTGCCGTAGCCCCTTTCAGTGACGGTAAGTATCGTCAGGTCCTCCGAGACGGTCTCCATAGAGACGACCCTGTCGTCGCCTGAGAGCCTTATGCCCCTTACGCCCATTGCCTGACGGCCCATCTCCCTTACTTCCTTTTCGCTGAAGCGGGTCGCCATGCCGCACCTTGTGCCGAGGAATATGTCCGCGTCGCCGTCCGTAAGGCGCGCGGCGATGAGGCTGTCTCCCCCGTCAAGCGTAATCGCGATGATGCCGCCCGAGCGGATGTTTGAAAAAGACATGAGGTCGGTTTTCTTTATGGTCCCGTCCGCGGTGGCCATGATTATGAATTTGTCTTCCTTGAACTCCCGCACCGGGAGAAATGCGGTTATCTTCTCCGTGGGCTCAAGGTTAAGGATATTCACGATTGCCTTCCCCTTCGCGGCACGGCCCGCCTGCGGTATGTCGTATACCTTTATGGCATAGACCTTTCCCCTGTCGGTAAAAAACAGCATGTAGCTGTGCGTTGAGGCGATAAAGAGGTTGGACACGAAGTCCTCCTCTTTTGTGGTCATGCCCGTAATGCCCTTGCCGCCCCTTCTCTGTATCCTGAAAAGGCTCGTCGGGTTGCGCTTTATGTAGCTGTTGCTTGAGATTGTTACGACCATGTCCTCCTCTGCTATTATGTCCTCAAGCGTTATCTCGCCCGCGGCCTCAACTATCTCGGTCCTCCTCTCGTCCCCGTAGCGCTCCCTTATCTCCTTAAGCTCGTTTGAAATAATGTCCATAAGCAGGGCCTCGCTGCCTAATATCTCCTCAAGGCTCTTTATGAGCTTGATAATCTCCTTGTATTCCTCTATGATTTTATCCCGCTCAAGGGCGGTAAGCCTCTGCAGCCTCATGTCCAATATGGCCTGCGCCTGAATCTCGCTCAGATTGAAATTCGCGCAAAGGCCGGCCTTCGCGTCAGCCACGGCCTTTGACGCCCTTATGAGCCTTATGACGGCGTCAAGGTTGTCTATGGCTATCTTAAGGCCTTCAAGTATGTGGGCCCTCTCCCTTGCCCGCTTAAGCTCGTAAACCGTCCTTTTTGTGGTAACCTCTTTCCTGAATTTTATGAATTCCCTGAGGAGCCCCGGCAGGGTAAAGACCTTCGGGGCGCCGCCAACGATCGCGAGGTTTATTATCCCGAACGAGGTCTGCATCTGCGTGTGGTGATACAGGTTGTTCAGCACCACCTCGGCGACCTCGTCCCTCTTAAGCTCAACGACCACCCTGATCCCCTCCCTGTCCGACTCATCCCTCACGTCCGATATGCCCTCAATCTTCTTGTCCCTCACAAGGCCTGCGATGTCCTCAATGAGCCGCGCCTTGTTGGTCATGTAGGGTATCTCGGTGACTATAACGGCCTGTTTGCCAGTCCTGGGGTTTTTCTCAATAGCGGCCCTTGCCCTCATCTGTATGACGCCCCTGCCCGTTGAATAGGCGTCCCTTATGCCCTGCGTCCCGTTTATAAACCCGGCCGTGGGGAAATCCGGACCGGGCACGAACCGCATAATGTCCTTTACGTCCGCGTCCGGCTTTTTTATGAGATAAATAAGGGCGTCTATTATCTCTGAGAGGTTGTGGGGCGGCATGTTCGTGGCCATGCCAACGGCGATGCCGGACGAGCCGTTCACGAGGAGATTGGGGACCGCGGCTGGAAGCACCCTTGGCTCTTTAAGCGACTCGTCGTAATTGGGGTTGAAGTCCACCGTCTCCCTGTCAATGTCATTGAGGAGCTCGCCCGCGAAACGCGCAAGCCGGGCCTCGGTGTAACGCATCGCGGCGGGCGGGTCTCCGTCTATTGAGCCGAAGTTGCCCTGCCCGTCAACGAGCGGATACCTTAAGGAGAACGGCTGCACCATCCTCGTAATGGCGTCATAGACCGCCACATCGCCGTGCGGATGGTATTTTCCTATGACGTCTCCGACGACCCTCGCGGACTTTTTAAAGGGCTTGTTCCATTCAAGGCCCATCTCGTGCATGGCGAAGAGTATCCTTCTGTGCACCGGCTTAAGCCCGTCCCTGACATCCGGAAGCGCCCTGCCCACGATTACGGACATGGCGTAATCCAGATACGATTTTTTCATTTCATCTTCTATGTATACAGGTCTCGTCCCCTCGGCCATCTAATTCAATCCCCCGTTTCTTGGATATCCCGCTTAAGGCGCCACCGCGCGCGGAAAACGCATGTCTTCAGCATCAGTTATAATATGAATGTTTATCCGCCGTGTCAAGCGCGCCTTTTTAACCAGCGGCCCGCGGCGTCCGCGGGCGCGCCTTAAAACTTTCGGGATGGACTTTTTTGTTTTTTTCTGCTAATCTAACGAATCGCCGCGCTTTAAAACACCTTAAAACAAAACGGAGGACGACCTTGGCTATGACAAAGAAGCTTGTCTATTTCTTCGGGGCAGGCCATGCCGAAGGAAAAGGAGACATGAAGGAACTCCTCGGCGGAAAAGGCGCAGGTCTTGCCGAGATGACCAGCATCGGGCTCCCGGTGCCGGCGGGCTTCACGATCACAGCCGAGGTCTGCGACCATTACTATAAAAACGCAAAATCTTATCCCCCTGGCTTCAGGGAAGAGGTCAGGAAAAACCTTGAATCCCTTGAAAGGCTTGTGGGCAAGAAATTAGGAGACCCCCAGGACCCGCTCCTCGTCTCGGTGAGATCCGGGGCCTCAAGGTCAATGCCCGGAATGATGGAGACCATATTAAACCTTGGGCTTAACGACTCCTCGGTTCAGGGGCTCGCCAAGAAAACCTCAAACAGGAGATTCGCCCTTGACGCCTACAGGCGTTTCATAACCATGTACGGCTCAACCGCGATGGGGGTGGCCAGAAGGTTCTTTGACGAGGAGTTTGACGATATAAAGGAGAGAAAGACAAGGGCAAGGCTCGGCGTCAGGTCCGCGCATGTGCTGGACACCGATGTAAACGAAGAGGAGCTTGACAGCCTCATACCGAGGCTGAAAGAGGTCTACTCAAGGCACACCAAAAAGGATTTTCCGCAGGCCCCTGAAGAGCAGTTGTGGGGCGCGATTGAGGCTGTCATAGGCTCTTGGATGGCTGAAAAGGCCGTTACGTACAGGCGCGTTGAAAAGATAACCGGGCTGCTCGGCACGGCGGTGAACATCGTGCAGATGGTCTTCGGGAACATGGGGGATTCATCCGGCACGGGCGTGTGCTTCACGCGGGACCCCAATACCGGGGCGGACGATTTCTACGGCGACATACTCATGAAC
>JBBTGV010000073.1:0-18499 GCA_038041305.1 Deltaproteobacteria bacterium
GACGACGACCAGAATACGGTTAATACCGCCGCTATAAACTATCACTTTACGCCAAGCGTAACGGGCAAGGTTGAGCATCACTTCATCTCGCCCGAGAACCCGGCAAGCGAAGACTATACAAAGACCATATTCACGATCGCGATATATCTGGGCGAGTAGCGGGAGAAAAACACATGACCAAAGAATCCGGAGGTGCATATATGAGATGTGCTAATGTGGGCAGGATCGGAGTTTTTTTGGGCGCATTGGTATTGTCCGCGTTTGCCTTTGCCTCTGTTGCGGGCGCGGAATCAATTGCGTTCATAGTCAACGCGGGCAATCCGGCAAGCTCCATGAGCCCGGCGGAGTTGAAGAGGTTATACGAGAACGACACCGTTAAATGGCCTGACGGGAAAAACATCGTGCTTTACGACCTTCCAGTGAAAAACGACGCGAGGAAGAAGGTCTCAACAGCGGTTTTAGGCAAGGAGGCCGAAGAGGTCGCAAGGGACTGGGCAAACAAGAAGATAACGAACACGGCAAAGAATCCGCCCGTTGTCGTAAGCTCAGGCGTTCTTGTGCAGAGCAGGGTTGCCGAAGACCCAGGCGCGATAGGCTATATGCCAAAGGGCGATGTTACAAACGCAAAGGTAAGGATAATCGCCGTGATTGATTAGCTGTGCGCGGCAAATAATTTGTTCAACAAAAAAGGAGGCGCCGGCCTCCTTTTTTTCTAACATATTCACCTCCCGTGTCGGTTTAGAAAAGGAAGATAGCGCCAACAACCATGGCAAGCGAAAGCACTATTGCCATTGCGATGTTAAGCTCGTTTAGGTGTCGTACATCCTTGTCAGGCCATGTTGCCGTAAACATAACTCTCACCTCCCCTTAGCCTAAAAAAACCCTTAAACCATCAGCCCAAAAGCCCGGATTCCCACACCTTAATTATACCACATAAAATAGGGTTTTTATATCGGCGGTCGGCTTAAATCACGCAGTTATTGCGCGGCGTGACATATTTAAATAAAAGGATTTTTTTCCGCCTGTTTTTTTGCCGGATGCCCCTCTGCAACGAGGCCATTGTTTTGACTTGACCGGATGCACCGTTAAATGATTAATTGGTTAAATCATGAAAGGTTTATCCCTCAAAAGAATCCTGACGGCAGGGATTTTATTGTCGGCCTTTTTTCTCATGCAGGCGCGTTCATGGGCATCGTCGGTTGACAGGGTAAAAGAGATAATTGAAAGGCAAGGCGTTAACCTTAAAAAGGAGAGGCTAACAAGGCTTATTCGCCTTGAGTTTGCAAAAGAGCTTCAAAAAGACCCTGAGCCGGAGCTTTTAAAGATTATGGAAGGCGTTATAAAGAGGGCTGATTTTGACGGCATATCCGAGGCTAAAACCTCTGATATAATCAGGCTTGTGTACAACGCCCACAAGCAGGGCGCTCCCCTTGAATACCTTGATGAGATATTTGATGTAGCATACGCGAAGGCAATAAGCGCGGGCCAGCTCGCCTCGGCGGCAAACGCGCTTAAAGGTTTTAACGACTCGGACGTGCCGAGGGATGTGTTTGAGGAGTTTGTTTATCATTCAATGGAAGAGGGCTGGAGCCCGGAGGCAGTGCCCGTGCTTTCGAGCGGGCTTATTTACGGCGTTCAGAGGGGGCTGACCCCTGAGAGGGTTGCGATAGCCATAATGGTAGATGTTGACCAGGGCGGGCTGAGGAAAAAAAGCGCGGATGCGATCGTTTCAGAGGCAGTGGAGTTCGTAAGGGAAATGGAGCCTCAGAAATGGAAGCCGCCTGCCCCAAGAAAAGAAACAAAGGCTCTGGATGAGAAGGAAAAGAGGGATGCATTGCTTAAGGAGGAGGCTGAAAAGGCGAGACTAAGGCTTGAGAGAGAGGAGAAAAGAATGGCCGAGCTTCAAGCCATCAAGGAAAAGCTCGTTTATACGGCAAAAGAGGCTCCTCGCGGCACTGGAAAACTCTATGAGGCGGTGGAGGGATATCTGGGCATTCCCTACAGGTTCGGAGGGGATTCAGAGGACGGCATTGACTGCTCTGCCTTTACGAGGCGGGTATACCGGAAAATGGGCCTTGAGCTTCCGAGGACAGCGAGAGAGCAGGCTCAGGTGGGAAGCGTTGTTGATGACTCAGCGCCAAGGGCGGGAGACCTTGTATTTTTTGACACATCCATAATGGGCGTAATCTCGCATGTCGGGGTCAGCCTTGATAACGGCATATTCGCGCACGCAAGCAAAAGCAAGGGCGTTACAAAAAGCTCCATCAAGGAGAGGTATTACATCAAGCGGTTTGTAAAGGCCAGGAGGGTTCTGATTCAGTGACGGTTTCAGGACGGTTTTAGATTGGGGGTTGCCCATGAGATGGTTTTTAGCTTTTTTGTTTATTGCGGCAATGACAGCGCTTTTGCCTTTAAATGCCAATGCAGGGCTTTACGAGGAAAAGGGCCATGTCATAGAGCGGGTTGATAACGGTGAGGTAAACTGGACCGCAAACACCGTAAGGGCGCTCGGCAGGGGCGCGCCGAGCCCAAGGGCCAAGAGCCCGGCATCTGCAAGGCTTACTGCAAAGAGGGCCGCAAAGGTTGACGCGTTAAGGAACCTCCTTGAGGCAGTGGGCGGGGTGAGGATAGATTCAGAGACGACTGTTTCAAGCGCCTCTGCCTCAAGCGACGTCATAAAGACCCGGATAAAAGGCGTTGTAAAGGCCGCCATAGTGGTTGAGGTAAGGGAACTCCCAGACGGGAGCGCAGAGGTTGTTCTTGAGGCCCCCATAAGCGGCATACTTGCCGAGACGGTTTACGGCGGTATGCCGGACATTGGCGCGGCAGTTTTGGAGAGGCCGAAAAAAGAGGCCGTTAACACAGGGCTTATAGTTGATGCAAAGGGCATAGGAGCCAGGCCTGCAATGTCGCCCAAGATAGTGGACGAGCACGGGGCAGAGGTATACGGCTCAAGGTTCGTAAACAAGGAGTTTGCGGTCAAGCAGGGGATCGCCGGGTTTGAGAAGGACTTGGATGTTGCAAAGGAGAGCGAAAGGGTAAGGGCAAACCCGATACTCATAAAGGCAATAAGGACTTCAGGCAAACGGGGAAGCGAGATAGTGATAAGGAACGAGGACTCAAAGGGATTAAGAGACAGCTCAAGAAACCTAAGCTTCCTTGAAGAGACAAAGGTGATAATCGTGGTGGATTAGTGCAGTAATACAGGGACACTTCCCGTATTTTTTGCTCGTATTATTTGCTTTTCATCGCGGCATATAAAAACTCTAAAAACCGGGAGATGTCCCTATATTTGCCCCCTCCGTGGTCTTCAGGCGTGCGAAGGGAGATGAGGACACACAAAGGCGGGCCATGAGTGGCCTTGAACAGGCGCTCGTGCAAGAACAGTTTAAAGTCATAGAGATGGTTAAGAAGGCATGATTAAAAACCGCTTGCCTATTGTAACCATATTGGTTACAATGAGGCCATGATAAAGAGCTTCCGCCACAAAGGGCTTAAGGCTTTTTACTCTGGCGGGAGCATGGCTGGGATTCAGGCGAAGCACGCCGATAGACTGCGGCTGATGCTTGCAAGGCTTGACGCGGCACGCGGACCCGGGGACATGAACCTTCCGGGGGCTGAGGCTCCATAAGTTATCAGGGGGCTTAAAAGGCTTCTGGGCCGTGGAGGTTAGCGGCAACTGGAGGGTTATATACAGGTTTGAAGAACAGAATGCCTTTGATGTTGATTATCTTGACTACCATTGAAAGGAGATTAAAGCCATGATGCACAATCCGCCTCATCCCGGGGAAGTCATAAAGAAGCTCTGCATGGAGCCTCTGAATCTTACAGTTACCGGCACGGCAAAGGCCCTTGGCGTAAGCCGTAAAAATCTTTCCGAACTGATAAACGGGCATATAGGCATAAGCCCTGAAATGGCCGTCAGGCTTTCCATTGCCTTCAATACTACGGCTGAGAGCTGGCTTACCCAGCAGATGCAGTATGACCTTTGGGAGCTGAAAGGAAAAAAGATAAAGGCCAGACAGATAAAGGCGGCGTGATGCGGGCAATATACTTTTCTCGTCATCCCCGAGGCATTAATCGGGGATCCAGTGTCTTGAATAATTGACCCAAAAAACCAAAGACGCTGGATTCCTGTGTTCACAGGAATGACAGACAAAACCCCAAAGACCAGGGATTCCTGCATCTGCGAGGCGATTTGAGAGTTTAAATGAAAATGACAATTATCTTCTGGTGCCGGAGGCGGGGGTCGAACCCGCACGGCCTTGCGGCCACGGGATTTTGAGGGCAACAAACCGTTTTACGGAATTAATGGTTTTCCTGGCAGATTCAGGCTATCGGTAGGGCTTTTTTTTGCGTTTTTTCTGAACCCCCGGCGCCGGCAACAGGCTCGTGTATTTGTGGTACAGCTCAAAGAGGAACGCCACCCGTTCGGCGTCGGATTGAAAGATTTTCTTCCCGTAGGCGGCGTCTACTGCCTTGTCGAGCGTCTGGTGCGCCCTTCTTAAGTCCGGCGGCATGGCGATGGGAGCGTAGAGGTCGGCAAGCGATGCTTCAGGGTGCACGGCGCGTACATCGAGCACGGCCTGCGCCGCTTCTTCGATGGCTGTCCGTTGTTTTTCAGAAGGAGAGTCCGGCCAGGGGAAGTTGTTGTAGACGATCTGGCTTGAATATCGATAATCACTTTTCATACGCCCTGCCACATAACGCATCCAAGACATGTGCATGGCAGATGTGAGCACGCCGAAGTGGAAGAGGGTGGCTTGAGGAATGATGAGACAGGCATCACTTACTATAATTTTTTTTGATATGAAGCCGATAGGAATATAATTTCGACGTTCTGAAGAAACTCTTGGAATTAATAAATATTGACCTGCATTAGGTTGTCTGTTTTCTCCGAACAGCATGGGGTAATCTGCAAGTTTTTTTGTTGCTTCACGTGTACTTCTAAGACGGTGTTCATGTACAGCTTCAACTCGTTTTGATACAAGAGGAAGTGCGCGCAGTTCGTTTGGTGAAATATCAACAAGCCAGAGACACCAACGGGGAATGCCGTTAAGGAATTCGTCCGCTCCGACAAATGGGCGAATCCATTTGGCTGCATTTGGTTCATACTTAAGTAAATGTTTTTTGTCGTCATCTGAAAGCAAAAGATTGTTGCCGTCATTAGGCATACTGCCAAATACCATCTCGGGTACGGGACAGATTGGGGTATTACGCGAATTAAGAATGGTATCGAGCGCGTCAACAAGATAAGGATTGATATTTTTCGCATCAATTGCGTGCCCTGTCCCATTGATTTGCTCATAATCAAAAATTATTTTACAGTTGTTGTCGTGCAAGGCGAACCCTATTATAACGCAATGCACCGCCGCCTTGCCGCGCGCTTCGTTACTCCATTGAAATGTACGGTGGGCAAAATGAATCTTGGCTCCGAGCCTCAGCAGCTCCGGCCAGAGCACGCCGACCTGTTCGCCCTGCGTGATGGAGTTGGTGGAGACGAAAGCAATCTTTACGCGCTCGCGCGGCTGTTTTGTCCCGCGCATACTTTCAAGTAGTGCGGGAATATTTTGGTCGCCCCTTACAAAATGCACAGCTTTAATGTACCAAGCCGATACATAATCGAGAACGCCTGCGCCTTTCAAACCAGCGAATACAAATTCCATGTCAGATTTCTGTTGGCTACTCTGTTCTTTTTTCCCAACAAACGGCGGGTTGCCGAGGATGTAGTCAACCTGCCCGGCGGATATCACATCGTTCCAGTCCATCCGCAAGGCGTTGCCGCAATGGACCGCCGCAGAGTGGATGAGCGGCAGGCGGCGGAAGTACTGGCCAAATTCTTCAGACACCTTCATATTCATCTGGTGGTCGGTGAGCCATAGCGCCACTTGGGCGATCTGGGCCGGAAACTCCTCAATCTCAATACCACAAAATTGATCAACATTCACCTGCACGAGCTGGAAGATGTCAAGGTGCCTTTGTTCTGTTTCCTTGGCGGAACGTAGTATTTCCAGTTCAAGCAGGCGCAGTTCCCGGTACGCGATGACAAGGAAGTTCCCGCACCCGCAGGCGGGGTCTAAGAACTTCAGGCGGGCGATCTTCTTGAGCAGTTCAAAGAGTTTGTTGTTGTTGCGTTTTGCGGCATCGTACTCAGCCCAGAGGTCATCAAGGAATAGCGGCTTGATCATTTTGAGGATGTTTTCTTCGCTTGTGTAATGCGCGCCGAGGTTCCGGCGGCGGGCCGCGCCTTCTTCGTCCATGACGCACTGGAAGAGTGCCCCAAAGATAGCTGGCGATATGCGGCCCCAGTCAAGCGCGCAGCAGTCGAGAAGCACATTACGCATTGCGCCGTCGCATGCGGGTATGGACAGCGTTTCTTCGAAAAGCCGGCCGTTCACATACGGGAAAGCGGAGAATGCTTCATCAAGGCTTTTTTGACGGCGGTTTTCGGCGGTATTGAGAACCTGAAACAGAAGCGACAGCTGCGGCCCGAGATCAGAGCCGTCTTCGCGGGTGTTGTTCTCTATAAAATCACGGAACGAACCGCGCGGCTCAAAAAGCGTGGTGTCCTCGGCGAAGAGACAGAATAACAGCCGCACCAGCATCAATTCAAGGGCGTGTCCCTCGTACCATGCGGAGCGCAAACGGTCATGGAGTTTTCCCATGCGCTCGGCTGCCTTGATATTTACAGGGTCCTGCGCTGTGATACGCTGCGTGGTATAGCCCGCGATAAATCCGAAAAGCTTTATGTTTCTATAAAGATCCTTGAGAGGGAATTCTTGCCGGGTGTTTGTGTCGAGGTCATAAAGCCGGATGCGCGCGAAGTCGGAAACGATAACATAGCGGGGGAGATCGCGTTCGCAAATCCCCTCAAAATACTCAAGCGCTTGTTTGTAGGCTGAGTCGAGGTCGCGGCTCAGGGATTTGTGCTCGGCTATAAGCATGCCGCGCCAGAAGAGGTCTATGAAGCCGCCCTTGCCGCCTTTTGTTTCGTACCGTGTCCGCGCCCTGCGGACAGGCTCCTCAAAGCTCGCAAGCCGTCTGCGGGACACGCCGAAAATGTTGAAAAATTCATTCCAGAAGGTCTGCGCTTCCGCGTTTTCAGAGCGTTCGCCTTCCCACTCGCGGGAGAAGGCGAGCGCCCGGTCTTTGATTTCATTTAGCGCTAATGGCATAGTCCCGCGGGTGGGATCAGTCCACCATTTTTAAAATGTTTTTGGTGCCGGAGGCGGGGGTCGAACCCGCACGGCCTTGCGGCCACGGGATTTTGAGTCCCGCGCGTCTGCCAGTTTCACCACTCCGGCCTTTATGGAAAGAAAAGCCCTGAAATCCCTGCAAAACAGTCCATTCACTAATTAACACACGCAAAAATATGTGTCAATGCCAAACAAGCCTGTTAAGTAAGGCTTCGGCGCAATATGCCCTATTGACAGCAATGCATTCTATGGGGTATATCTCAACAGATGCATTCCAATGCAATGTCTTTAAGACCTGTAATATTGTTAAAAAGTTAAAAAGGAGGCCGTATCATGAAAGTCATTAAAATGGCCGTTTTTGCGCTCTTTGCAGTCTTCTTGTTGCAGGGTCTTTCCCATGCCGGTATGGTCTTTAAGGAGATTAGCTACCTTGAACGCTCGGGAAAAACCTCCGGCAGGGTTTCAACCAATTATATCTCAAATAACAGGATGAAGGTTGTCTCGCAAGACGGGCCGTATATAATAATGGATTTCAATAACGGGACCATGTTTATGGTTAACGCCGGGGATAAGACTTATTGGGGCGGGGATTTTAATGCCATGCTCAAACAGACAAAAGACGCGTTCAAGCAGATGATGTCCGCGCTAAACATGGCGGGTCAGGCTGGTCAGGTAAATCAGGCCAAGAAAACAAGGCTTGCTGTAAAGAAAACGGGCCAGACAACAACCATCGCGGGCTATGTTGCGACAAGGTATGAGATATACGCGGATAAGGACCTCTTTGAGGAGATATGGGCAGGCAGGGATCTGGCGGGAGAGATAGGAAAGGAGTTTGATTTCAAAAAGGCGGAGATCTACGGCAGGCAATTGCAGGAGGCCTTCGCGTTCGGCCCTGTTGAGTTTGATTACGCCGACCTTAGCCGCGTGGACGGCTATGTGTTAAGGCGCAAAACCGCCGGAGGCGCCGTTATTGAGACCATATCCGTTGAAAAAAAGGCTGTCACAGAGAACGAGTTTCAGGTGCCCGCTGGATACAAAAAAGCGGAACCCGAGGACATGTTCGGTCAGGGCATGCCTGTTGACGGCGCTGGAAGATAGGCATGTAATGCATGGAAAACCTTGGTATTGACTTAAAGGCTGGATTTGATATATTTGCAGGCTAATGAAGGTAGCGCTTTTTATCCCCGCCAGATACGGCTCCATCCGTCTTAAGGCAAAGCCCCTTGCCGACATATGCGGCAAGCCTATGGTGGAGCGCGTCTACAGGCAGGCTGAAAAGGCAGGGCTTGTAAGCGAAGTATGCGTTGCAACGGATGACGAGAGGGTCTTCAATGCGGTGAAATCATTCGGCGGAAATGCTTTAATGACATCCCCTTCCCACAACTCGGGCACTGACAGGATAATAGAGGCCGCAGAGAAAACAGACGCCGGGATAATCGTAAACCTTCAGGGCGATGAGCCGCTTATAAGCCCTGACATGATAGACGCCGCCATCGCGCCGATGCTCAACGACGCCGGACTCCTTATGAGTACCATTATGACGAGGATTTTCAGGGAGGACGAATTCTTAAACCCGAACATCGTAAAGGTCGTAACTGACAGGGACGGTTTCGCGCTCTATTTCTCAAGAAGCCCCATACCGTATCCGCGGGCCGGCTTCAGCTCCCTTAAGGCGACCCCTTTCAAGCACATCGGGCTTTATGTCTACAGGAGGGAGTTTTTATTAAAGTATTCAACCTTGCCGGCCTCTTCGCTTGAGGCGGCGGAGAGTCTTGAGCAGTTAAGGGCGCTTGAGGGCAACATCAGGATAAAGGTCGTTCTTGTCTCAAGGGACACGATCTCGGTTGACACGGCTGAAGACCTTGAAAGGGTAAGAGAGGTTCTCGGGTCTCAATTGAATTGATTTTTATGAAAAAACCAAGCAGATGACAGAGCACAAAAAGCACATAAAGACAAAGTTCATATTCGTAACGGGCGGGGTCGTCTCGTCCCTCGGCAAGGGCCTTGCCAGCGCGTCCATCGGCGCGCTCCTTGAATCAAGGGGCCTTACCATAACCCTACAAAAACTTGACCCGTATATAAATGTGGACCCCGGCACGATGAGCCCGTTTCAGCACGGGGAGGTGTATGTCACGGACGATGGGGCCGAGACTGACCTTGACCTCGGCCACTACGAGAGGGTCACGAACGCAAGGCTTACAAGGCAAAATAATTTCACGACAGGGCAGGTCTATGATTCAATCATCACGAAGGAAAGGCGGGGGGATTACCTGGGATGCACCGTGCAGGTCGTGCCCCATGTGACGGACGAGATAAAGGGAAAGATTTTGGGCCTTGCAAACAGCGTTGACGTCGCGATAATTGAGATAGGCGGCACCGTAGGCGACATAGAAAGCCTGCCCTTCCTTGAGGCCATAAGGCAGTTGAGGTTTGACCTCGGCAGGGAGAATGTCCTTTATGTGCACTTGACGCTGCTGCCCTACATCGCGACAGCCCATGAGATTAAGACAAAGCCCACGCAGCACAGCGTAAACAAGCTCCGTGAGATAGGCATTCAGCCCGACATACTTCTTTGCAGGTCAGACAGGCCCGTTACGCAGGAGTTTAAGTCCAAGATCGCCCTTTTCTGCAATGTTGAGAAGGACGCGGTCATTTCCGCGGAGGACGTTTCATGCATATACGAGGTGCCCCTGGTATTCCACAGGGAGGGGCTTGACGACAAGATTATAAAGCTCCTTAATATCTGGACAAGGGCGCCGAAGCTTACCGAGTGGGAGGAGATAGTAACCAAGATAACGAATCCGAGGCACGAGGCGACCATCGCGATAGTCGGCAAATACGTGAACCTGCAGGATTCCTACAAAAGCCTGCATGAGGCGTTGACCCACGGCGGCCTTGCGAACAGGTGCAGGGTAAACTTGATTTACATAGACTCCGAGGAGATTGAGAAAAAGGGCGCGCAGGCGCTCCTGAAGGGGGTTCACGGCGTCCTGGTGCCGGGCGGCTTCGGAAGCAGGGGCGTTGAAGGCAAGATCTCCGCGATAAGGCACGCAAGGGAGAACAATGTCCCGTTTTTCGGCATATGCCTCGGCATGCAGGTCGCCGTCATAGAGATTGCAAGGCATCTGTGCGGCATAAAGGACGCGAATTCGTCGGAGTTCAACCCGGATGCCAAGGACCCGGTTGTTGACATAATGGAGGCCCAGAGGGGCATAAGCGCAATGGGAGGGACAATGAGGCTCGGCGCATATCCGTGCGTATTGAAAAAAGGCACAAAGGCGCATTCACTCTACTCTACACTTGAGATTTCAGAGCGGCACAGGCACCGCTACGAGGTAAATAACCGTTACCGGGCAACGCTTGAAAAGGCTGGCGTAGAGTGGAGCGGGCTTTCGCCTGACGGAAACCTCGTTGAGATAATGGAGATTAAGGCCCATCCGTGGTTTGTCGCCTGCCAGTTCCACCCGGAGTTTAAAAGCGCCCCGATGAAGCCGCACCCGCTTTTCAGGGGTTTTGTGAAGGCCGCTCTCTTGCATAAGCCTCAGAAGGAGACTGCCGGCAAAAAGGCGGCAAAGAATTAGGCGCCGCCTCAAAAAGACATTTCTTGATGACGAGCCCGCTAAGATAAAAAACCATGAGACGCGTTAAGATAAAGGACTTCCTCATAGGCCCGGGCGCCCCGCTTGTATTTATAATGGGCCCGTGCGTTATTGAAGGCGAGAAGGAGACGTTAAGAACCCTTGAGGGCCTTATTAAGGCCGCGGAAGGCCTT
Organism: Deltaproteobacteria bacterium; assembly: GCA_038041305.1. Taxonomy (GTDB): domain Bacteria; phylum Desulfobacterota; class GWC2-55-46; order GWC2-55-46; family GWC2-55-46; genus JBBTGV01. The sequence goes on from JBBTGV010000073.1 coordinate 10,969, forward strand.
AAAGCGCCTTTTATATTCAAGTCGTCTTATGACAAGGCCAACAGGACCTCCGTTAAATCCTACAGGGGGCCGGGCATTAAAGAGGGGCTAAAGGTCCTTAAAAAGGCGAAAAGGCTTTTTAATGTGCCTATACTCACAGACGTGCACTGCAGGACAGAGGTAAGCTCTGTCGCGGAGGTTGCCGACATCATACAGATACCGGCGTTTTTAAGCAGGCAGACCGATTTGATTACAGAGGCCTCAAAGACCGGCAGGGCCATAAACATAAAAAAAGGCCAGTTCATGGCGCCGATGGATGTCCTCCATTCCGCCAAAAAGGCCGAGGCGGCCGGTAACCATGACATCACGATCACGGAGCGGGGCGTGAGCTTCGGGTACAACAACCTTGTGGTTGACTTCAGGGCCATTCCAATGATAAGGCAGGCGGGATATCCCGTGATATTTGACGCAACGCACAGCGTCCAGTCCCCGGGGGGTCTCGGAGCGTCGTCGGGCGGAGATAGGGGCATGGCAAGGCATCTTGCGAGGGCCTCTGCCGCAATCGGGGTGGACGGGGTCTTTATGGAGGTGCACCATGACCCGGACAATGCCCTTTGCGACGGCCCGAATTCCATTGCGCTTAAGGATATAAAGGATATTATGGAGGAGCTGATCTCCATCAACGGCATGGTCAAGGCGTTTGGATTGAAAAAATGAAAAAACTTGACGCGGTTAAAACGGCAAAGAGGGTCTTACGGATTGAGGCCCTTGCTATATCCTCCCTTGTAAAGAGGGTGGGAGGGGATTTCGCAAGGGCTATTGACCTTATACTCTCAACAGAGGGCAAGGTAATCATAAGCGGCATGGGCAAAAGCGGGATTATATGCCAGAAAATAGCCTCTACGCTTTCCTCAACCGGCACGCCCGCGTTCTTCCTGCATCCGGCGGAGGGGGTGCACGGGGACCTCGGCATTGTGATGAAAAACGACATCCTTATAGCCATATCAAACTCCGGCGAGACCGATGAGATTGTGAGGCTTATGCCTGCCGTGAAGAGGCTCGGGGTAAGGATGATCGCGATGACCGGAAACCCGAAGTCCACGCTCGCCGGCCTTGCGGACGTTTCCCTTGACGTGGGGGTAAGAAACGAGGCGTGCCCTCTCGGGCTTTCTCCTACGGCGTCAACGACCGCGTGCCTCGCAATGGGAGACGCGCTTGCCGTGGCGCTTCTTGAGGGCAGGGGTTTCAGGGCAACGGACTTTGCCATGCTTCATCCGGCCGGAAGCCTCGGCAGACGCCTTAAGAGGGTTGATGAGCTGATGCACACGGGCGGGGCGCTTCCGGCAGTATCCGTGGACGCAAGGACAAAGGACGCGATACTTGAGATGACGGCAAAGAGGCTCGGCATTACAGGGGTCTTCAAGGGCGCAAGGCTTGTCGGGGTGATTACGGACGGCGACTTAAGGAGGGCGCTTGAAAGGGGGGTGGACCTCCTTGAGAAAAGGGCCTCCGATGTCATGACAAAGAATCCAAAGACCATCCCCGGAGACTTGATCGCCGAGGAGGCCCTTAAGATGATGGAGGAGTATTCAATCACGCAGCTCTTTGTCCGGGACGCAAAAGGCGCTGTGTCGGGAATAGTGCACATGCACGACCTCCTGAAGGCAGGGGTCGTGTAGCGTTAGCGTTGGCAGAGGCGTTTGGCTGTGTTCTATGGCAGATGAAAAATTTTAAAAAAACACACTAAAGTGCTTGACAGGCATAATAAGGTTGTGTATAACTATAGCAATTTTAAAAGTTACGGGCACTATATTGTCCAAGCCGCATGCGGCATTGAAGGGAAGTTTTTTGAGCGCACCAGTCGTCCTGTCTGCGAAGGAAAGTGATACGGAATATTTATTACCGGCGTCTGCGAAGGCAAAGGCATAATGGCGTTACTTAATAACAGTTCGTAGTTCCGGTATCACTGGCAGAAGAAGCATCAGATCAGGGCGTTTTTTATATATAATGACAAGATACTGCAACGGAGCAGCAAACAAACGATAGCAAATACAACTAACTAAGGAGGAAGAAAAAGGATGAAAAGAATTTTATTGTCGGTTTTTGCGGCGGCTATCGCAGCCGCGTGGGCTGTGCCGGCTACCGCTGGAGACGTCTCACTCAGCGGACAGTACAGGCTCAGGGGCGAATACAGGTCAAATCCTACATTTACGGACGGCGAGGCGCATCAGTCATTCCTTGACCAGAGGGTAAGGCTTACTGCGAATGCAAAGGCCTCGGACGATACATCCGTAAAGATTACCGTACAGGATTCAAGAAGGTGGGGCGGGGCAAATCAGCTCACGGATGACGCCGCCGCTGACTCAACAGTAGACCTCCATGAGGCGTCTCTTAACATTGACAAACTTCTCAGCTCCCCTGTGAGCCTTAAGCTTGGCCGTCAGGAACTCTCATACGGAGACGAGAGGCTTGTGGGCGCGTTCAACTGGAGCAACAACGGCAGAAGCTTTGACGCAATAAAGGCCGTTTACGCGCAGGACGCGTTCAATCTTGACCTCATCGTTTCAAAGATAACCGAGGCGACGACCGCGACAACCGCAGGCGGGGCAGGCGGCGGGGACAATGACACGGACTTCCTCGGCGGATACGCCACAGTAAAGACAATACCGAACAACACGCTTGACCTTTATGCCCTGAACACAAGGAACAACGCAACAGGCATGAAGCTCTATACGATCGGCGCAAGGCTTAAGGGCGCGGTCGCAGGGGTTGACTACACGCTTGAGCTTCCATACCAGCTCGGCGAGGTTAGCTCAACGTCCGACGTAAGCGCGTGGGCGTTTGCCGGAAAGGCGTCATACACGATCCCGAACACTCCGAAGCTCAAGGTCGGCGCAGAGGTTGACTACTCAACAGGCGACGACACGACATCGGCTGACTACGAGGCGTGGACAGACCTCTATCCGACAAACCACGGCCACTTCGGCTACATTGACGTCAGCGGAACGACATGGTCCGGCCTTGCGGGCAGCGGACTCACGGCCTTCAGCGTCAATGCGAGCGCGGAGCCTAACGACAAGTTAAAGGTCTACGGCGCATACTGGAACTACACGGCGACCGAGACGGCATCAGGCGCAGATGACGCAATCGGGAGCGCGGTTGACCTTACGGCAAACTATAAGCTCACCTCAGCAGTGAACGCGGAGATCGGCCTTTCACACTTCTTTGTCGGCGATGCGACTTCAGCCAACGGAGAGGACCAGAACTGGGGCTATCTCATGCTTACGGCAAACTTCTAATCTTTATACTTAGGAGTTGAAGCAAGGTTTATAAGCTAAGGCAGGCATTTTGTCTGCCTTAGCTTTTTTTGTATTGGGGGACATCAGCTTAAATTTATTGAGATGGCGGGCGAATAATGTTAAAGTCCTGACATGGATATCCGCGCTACTTTAAAGGCAAGAGAGAGAAGATTCCTTGGGGATATGACGGCCGGCAGGAGGATTGAGCCTGCCGTTGAATTATCCGAGCTTGCGGATAAATTGCGCGGGGCATGAAATGGCATGGAAAGATAATTCAAGGTTTTTCCGATTTTCGTAGAGCGGCTTAAATTCTTAAAGGGCTACAGGCTCACGAAACACCATGTCGGCGGACAAAAAGACCGCATTAAAGACCTGATCTCAGTTCAGACCGGCAGCACCTCGGCTGATTTGATGGTCTGCGCGCATGATATAGAAAGACAAGCCCTCGCAAACAGCATAACGGCAACAGTTTAAAAGAATGCAAGGCTTAAGGTCGTTAGCCCCGAATATCTTCTAATCCTTAAACTTTTCGCGGGCTCTGACCAGGATCATATCTATTGCGCTAATCTAGGGCAAGAACCCATTGAAAGAGGCTTGTCAGGGGCATGGCAAAAAGGCTCTATCTGGCAGGCAGGCTTAAGAAGGTTGTTGCAAAAGCGAAGAATCCACATAAAAGACAGGTCATCGTTTATAAAGAAACCGGAAAACCCTTGTAAAAAATCCGTTTTTGCCATAATATCCACAAGGATCTTTTTTATGGTTTTTCCTTTTGTTCGTTCATTACACCCTTGCATTAACCCTTAATGGCAGAGCCGGCTAAGAAAACCCGTTTTACAGTGCGCCTGAGGATAGTTGCCTTTATCTCAATCCTCTATATTGTCGTGTTCTCTTCTTATGCGATCCATTCATACAGGGAGGGCATAAGAGAGGCGGAGGCGTCCGCCATTCGCTCGGCGGAGCTTGTTTCAAAGGAATTTGTCGCATTCAGGAGGCTCTATGTCTCAACGATAATGAAGAGGGCGTTGGAGGCCGGCCTTCAGGTTACGGCGTCCTACAAGGACGTTGAAGGGTCAATACCGACGCATGCGGCGTTTACATCCGAGATAGCAGGGTCAATGACGGCCGATACCGGGCTTAGCATAAGGCTAATGAGCCTTATGCCGATAAACCCGTCCGCATACCCGAAAGACGATTTTGAGAAGGCATCGCTCGTGCGCTTCATGGAAGGCAGGGACGCGAGCAGTTTCAGGTTTGAGCGCGTTGAAGGCAGAGAGACCCTGAAGTTCATGGTGCCGGATATCGCCACAACCGGCCTTTGCGTTGACTGCCATAATGCCGCGGCAGGGACAAGGCTTAAGATAGGGCAGGCGATAGGCGCCCTTGAGATAGAGGTCCCGATGGACGCCGCGCTCAAAGCGGCGGCATCCGGCGCGCTGAACACGGCCCTTTACGGGGTCGGGGCCTTTATCGTCATAGTCTTCATATCAGCCGCTTTCGTGGGCAGGGTGTTCTCGTCTCCGTATGCAAACACCATGGAGGCGTTAAGGAGATTGTCGGACAATGATTTGACCGAGGTTTCCTTCAACGCGTCCGGGGACGAGTTCGGCGAGCTTTCTCTCCAGGCCTCGTCCGTAAGAAATAACATTATTAATACGACAGGCGGGATAAGCAAGGCGCTGGACGGGTCCGGGGAATTGCTGAACAGGCTTAAACATCTGAACAGGTCTTTGACTGAAGCGGCCATGGGGTATGACGGCTACATGGATGCGATATCGTCAAATCTTAAAGATGCACAACAGGCGTCTTCAAATGCGGCTGTCAGGGCAGAGGGGCTTGTGCAAGGCGTTGAGAAAAACGCGTTGCCGGCCTTAAACGCAGGCGCCTCGTCGGTGGAGGACGCGGCGGGCTCCGCCAACATATTGCTTGAGGGCCTTGAAGTCAACAGGGCGTCTCTAAGGGGCCTGTCCGCGTCCTTAAAGGACGCCTCCAACAGACTGGAGTCTGTCCTTGAGGCCATTGAACGCATTGCGGACGCGGCCTCGCAGATGAATGCCACGGCAAGGGAGGTTGATTTAACGCTTTCCGACGTCTCAAAAAATGTAGATGCCTCCATCGGAGGCTCAAAGGCGGTAGGGGCCGGTCTTTTAAGCATCGCGGGCATCTCTTCAGGCTTGAACGACAATTTGAAATCCATGAGCGCGCTCATTAACGGCCATATTGAGACAGCCTCTCACATGAACAAGGTGTTCTACTTCATAAAAGAGGTCTCTGAGGACATAAACCTCCTTGCGCTTAATTCGGCGATTGTGGCGGCCCAGTCAGGCGAGCACGGAAGGAGCTTCTCGGTAGTGGCGGGCGAGATAAAGGACCTTGCCGAGAGGATAGCCTTGTCGGCAAAAGAGGCCTCCGGCAGGATGGATGCCTTTGAGTCTGACATGAGAAAGGCGTCCGCAAGCGCGGATGCGGGCATTAAGGGCGCGATGGAAGGCCTCTTGACGGCGGATAAGGCAGGCAACGATGCGAAGGCCGTCTTAGACTCTGTCCAGCGCACGGCGGGTCTCTCTTCAGAGGCGGCTTCCCTCTCCTCGGATCAGTCAAAGGCCTCTGCCTCTGCCATTGACGCGCTTGACGCGGCCGCGGAAAAGACGCGCAAGGCGGTTAAAATAGCGGCCCAGGCAAAGGACGCCGAGCAGACGGCGATGGACATTGAACGCTTAACCGATGTCGCAAGGAGGACCGTATCCTCCGCAATGACCCTTGTTGAGTCAAAAGGCGCTCTCTCCGTGGCGATGGAGGACATTGCAAAGACAGCCTCGCACATAAGCCATTTAATCCGCGAGAACAACAAAGGCATTGCAAAGGCAACGGACGCGCTTGATTCTAAGAGGGCTGAATACGAGCCCAAGGGTTTTTTGCCCGGGCTTGAGGGCATCATCTCGGACATTGAAAGGATAAATGCAATCTTGTCAGAGTCCATCAGGGCTGTTAAGATAAAGAAGTAAGGGCTGAGGAGTATGATACTGCCCTTGACCAACAGTTAACCTTTTGTTTTTCCTCAATATTCGTTTGTGTGCAACGGCGGCCCTTTTTTCTTGCATGTGGTTTGTGAATCAAATATAATAAAAATCCGTATTTAAGGTGCGTTTAAGGGCATACGGCATTTTGGGATTACGTTTGGCGATATGTTTGTTTTTAAAGGGATTTTGATCTCCCTTGCGAGGGTGGCGGAACTGGCAGACGCGCCAGACTTAGGATCTGGTGGGCAACCATGGGGGTTCGACTCCCCCCTCTCGCACCAGTTGGGGCGTTGCATTAATAGGCAAACAGTATAAAGAAAAATAAGAAAGGATAATGACGCGCAATGATGCAGTCAACGAATTATGCGATGAAGATAGAGGTGGAGGACTTAAGCGCCGTAAAGAAAACCCTTAACATCACGATACCAGAGGATGAGGTTGCAAAGGAGATAGGCAAGGCATATCAACGCCTTAGGTCAAGCGTAAAGATCCCCGGGTTCAGGCCCGGCACCGTTCCCATAAGCGTGCTCAAGGCGCGGTTTAAGGACCATATAACAGAGGATGTCGCCACAAAGATAATAGAAAGCACTTATCCGGCAGCGCTTAAGGAGAAAAGCCTTCACCCGGTGGACATGCCTAAGTTTGAGGTCAAGACCGATTCAATTGAGGAAGGAAAGGTTTTTTTGTATGCAATAACGGTTGAGGTTAATCCGAAGATTGAGGTTGACGGGTACAGGGACCTTGGGCTTCAAAAGGAGCCTACGGATGTAACTGAAAAGGATATGGATGAGGCCATTGAGCGCCTCAGACAGGGCAAGTCCCAGTATAAGGATACGCAAAACCCGGCAAAAGACTCTGACATGGTGATCGTTGATTTTGAGGCGCACCTTGAAGGCAAGGTCGTAAAGGGCAGCAATACGGTGGACTATTCCGTGGTAATAGGGGAGAGGACGCCGATACCCGGCTTTGACGAGGCGTTGAGGGGGGTTGCGGCAGGCACGGACAAAGAGGTAACCCTTCAGATACCGAAGAATTACAGCGAGGCGGGGTTTGCCGGGAAGGATGCGCTTTTTAAGATAAAGATAAAGGCGGTTAAGGAGAGGATTACGCCGGAGCTTGACGACGAGTTCGCAAAGGACCTTGAGTGCGACAACCTGACGGCCTTGAGGGAGAAGGCGGCAAAGGATTTAAAGAAGGTCAAGGAAGACAAGGAAAAAGAGAGGCTTAAGACAGTCG
>JBBTGV010000074.1:0-1690 GCA_038041305.1 Deltaproteobacteria bacterium
GTTGAGGTGGAGGTCAGGCCCGACGAGATACGGGTTGACACATTCCGGGCAGGCGGCCACGGCGGCCAGAACGTATACAAGGTTGAGACCGCCGTAAGGATGACGCACATCCCGTCAGGCATCGTCGTATGTTGTCAGGACGAGAAAAGCCAGCATAAAAACCGCCAGAAGGCGATGAAGATACTCATGGCGCGGCTCCTTGACGCGAAGATTCAGGAACAGCAGAAAAAGATCTCGCTTGAAAGGAAGACGCAGGTCGGCACGGGCGACAGAAGCGAGAAGATAAGGACGTACAATTTCCCCCAGAACAGGGTCACGGACCACAGGATAGGGCTCACGCTCCACAGGCTTACGGAGGTCATGGAGGGAGACCTTGACGAGCTTACGGACTCGCTTATTACATATTATGAGACAGAGGCGTTGAAGCATGAGGCGAATGCGCCTGCCTGATGCCTTTTACCGGGCCGCGTTGAATAAAAACCACTGCCCGTAAAACCATCCGTAATGCTAAATCTTGGGGCAACATGGATAAGATAGTAATAGAAGGCGGCAACCGCCTGACAGGCGATGTAACCGTAAGCGGCGCGAAGAACGCGGTGCTTCCGCTTATGGCGGCGTCGCTGCTTGTGGACGGCTCAAACACGATAACGAATGTCCCGAACCTGAGGGACATTGAGACCTTTAAGCGCCTCTTGAGCCATATAGGCTCCGAGATCTCCGGAGACCCTGGCGCAGGCACGCTTTGCATAAAAACCCCTGAGATAAGGAACCCGACCGCGCCGTATGAAATGGTAAAGACCATGCGGGCCTCCATCCTCGTGCTCGGCCCGCTTATCGCGCGCCATAAGAGGGCAAGGGTGTCGCTGCCCGGCGGGTGCGCGATAGGCGCCAGACCCGTGGACCTTCATCTCATGGGCTTGAGAAAAATGGGGGCGGAGGTCTCAATTGACCACGGCTACATAAACGTAAAGGCCCAGGCCCTTAAAGGCGCCAAGATTTATTTTGACACGGTCTCGGTTACAGGCACTGAAAACATCATGCTTGCCGCCGTTTACGCTGAGGGGGTAACGATACTTGAGAACGCGGCGCTTGAACCCGAGGTTAAATGCCTTGCGGACGCGCTTAATTCCATGGGCGCGCGCATAGAAGGCGCCGGCACCGACACCATACGCATAGAGGGCGTAAAGGAACTCCGGCCAACCACGGTCCGGGTCATACCCGACAGGATTGAGGCCGGCACATTCATGATAGCCTCGGCAATGACTGAAGGCAATGTCCTTATAAGGGACTGCCCTTTCAAGCACCTTGACTCGCTTGTCCTTAAGCTTAAGGAGGCGGGCGCGGAGATGACCGAGGAGGCCGAAGGTATCCGGGTCGTCGGCAACAGGCCCATTGAGAGCGTTGACATAAAAACCCTCCCCTACCCCGGCTTTGCAACGGACATGCAGGCCCAGATAATGTCAATGATGTGCATTGCAAGGGGCTTAAGCGTCATAACGGAGACTGTCTTTGAAAACAGGTTCATGCACGTAGGGGAACTGAAGCGGATGGGCGCGAACATCACCATTGACGGGAGGTGCGCGATCGTAAAGGGAGTAAAGGGCATAAGCGGCGCGGAACTTATGGCAACCGACTTAAGGGCAAGCGCGTCCCTCGTGCTTGCCGGCCTTGTCGCGGATGTACTGGCGGA
>JBBTGV010000075.1:0-12780 GCA_038041305.1 Deltaproteobacteria bacterium
TGCAGGGCCAACAAGCCGGTTGAAGACCCCTCTGTCGGCATCGGCATCTGGAAGGGGGACGGCTCTGCCTGCTGCTACAGCACCACAACGCACGCCGAGAGCTTAAGGCTGCCCGTGCTTGAGGGCGTTTTCAGGCTCTTTTTCACGATAGAGGACATGAACTTCGTTGAGGGGGTTTACCTCCTTACGGTCTCAATTGAAGGCAGGGACGGATTCGTGTTTGACAGGCATGCGCAGAGATATCAGTTCGTGGTCTATACCAACATAAAGGACGGCGGCATATACAGGCCGAAGCACAGATGGGTGTTTGACCATGCAGGCGTTTAGCGTTCACCCCTAAAACCATGCGGCCCTTGACAAACCGCTTGTTCCCGGCTTAGGAATGCCCCCTCAACAATCCATGAGCATAAGGCTGTCTGTGGTGATCCCTGTTTATAACGAAAGGGATACGATACGGGAGATAATACGCCGCGTAAAGGCGGTAGATATCCAGAAGGAGATAATAATCGTAGATGATTTCTCAACGGACGGCACAAGGGAGATTCTTAAGTCCCTTGAGGCGGACAGGGACCCTGAGATAAGTTTTTTTTATCTTGAGAGGAATGAGGGCAAGGGCGCGGCCTTAAGGGCCGGCTTTAAGCGCGTAAGGGGCGATTATGTCGTTATACAGGACGCCGACCTTGAATACGACCCGGAGGACTATCACAAGCTCTTTGCCCCCATAGAAAAAGGCAGGGCAAGGGTCGTTTACGGCTCAAGGTTTACGGGCGAGAGGAAGAATATGTTTTTTCTCCACTGGATTGGCAACAGGTTTCTTACCCTTGTTACAAACGTCTTGTTTAACACGACCATAAGCGACATGGAGACATGCTACAAGCTCATCCCGGCCGATCTTTTAAGGGCAATTGACGTCAAGGCCAAGAGGTTTAACTTTGAGCCTGAGATAACGGCAAAGATACTTAAAAGGGGAATACGGATATACGAGGTGCCTATCTCATACGCGGGCAGGGAGTATTCCGAAGGCAAAAAGATAACATGGAGGGACGGATTTTCCGCGCTCATTACGCTTGTTAAATACAGGTTCTTGGATTGATTTTTTTGCGCGCCGGGATTAGGCAAGCCTTTCCAGACACCCTTTAACGCACGCCCTGCCTCCAAACACGCCCATAAAACACTGTTTGCATAACACCGTAAATTAGCATAAAATGGAATATTAAGCCCGGTTTTGCGTTTTTTCCGGCCTTATGGGGAAATTAGGTGTACTATAAGATAATAAACAGAAAAAAATTATTTTTGACCCGCGCGGCAGACCTTTTGGGCTATGCGGCGTTCGCGCCTTTTAAGCTGTTGGGTTTATCCGGAAGGCATATAAATCCCGGCGACATACGGGAGATACTCGTCGTAAGGACGGCGTATATCGGCGATGTCGTCATGACGCTGCCTGTCTTAGGGCCCATAAAAAACACATTCCCCAACGCGAGGCTGACCTTTCTTGCGTGCTCCGCCGCAAGGGACATGCTCGCCGCTAATCCGCATATTGACTCTGTTATCGCCTATGACGCGTTCTGGTTCTATAAAAAAAGCGGTCTTGCAAGGTATCTAAGGCTCGTTAACGAGCTTAGGCGCAAAAGATTTGACCTTGTCGTTGAGGCAAGAGGGGATATACGGGACATCTTTCTCATAGCCTATTTAAGCGGGGCCAGGCATAGGATAAGCTACGGCGTTGGCGGCGGAGGGTTTCTCTTAACCGACATCGTGCCGTTTGAACGCATAAGGCACAGGGTGGACTATCACATGGACATTGCAAGGCGACTTGGCGCGGCGCCCGGTGCGCTTGACTGGGGGGTTATGCCCGGAAAAACGCATTTTTCAAATGCCGAGGCCCTGCTGTCATTGAATAATCCCAATGCGGGCGGCCCCGTCGTAGGCATTCATGCGGGCGGAAGAAAAGAGCTTAAGCGCTGGGGCAAAGAAAGATACGCCGCCCTTGCCGGCGAGCTTGTCTCAAGGCGCAATGCAAGGGTTTTTTTTACAGGCGCAACAGAGGATTATCCACTTATAGACGGTATAATTAAAGGCGCGGGCAGGGGCGCGGTAAACCTTGCCGGAAAAACGGATCTCCTAACCCTTTCGGCTCTTTTAAAAAGGCTTGACGTTTTCATAACAAACGATTCCTCTGTCCTGCACCTCGCCTCGGCCGTTAAGTGCCCGTGCGTGGCCGTTTTCGGGCCTTCAAAGAGCAATGAAACAGGGCCTTACGCCAACCCGACAAGCAGGGTCGTTGAAAAGGATTTTCCGTGCAGAGAGACTTGCGACGAGGACCTGTGCCTTCACGGCGTTCACAACGAGTGCATGTCGGCCATAAGCGTTGACGATGTTTTAAACGCCGTAGACTATGCGCTGACGGCGCGGCAGGGCGGGTATTATGGCGTTCAGGCTTGATATACTTAAGGCCAATACTAACTCAGAGGTTCATGAGGCAATTTCAAAGACCCTGAAGAAATACGAAGACCTTTTGCCGGCCTCCAAGGGCGCGAAGGTCCTGCTGAAGCCCAACATGAACAGCAACATGAACGCGCTTACGGGCAATACCACGGATCTGAGGCTCGTTGCCTCAACAATAGCGTGCCTAAAGGACAGGGGCTATGCGGACATTACTATCGCGGAGGGCACGAACAGCGGGTTTTACAGGAACGGCATAAGCGTCATCTCAAGGTTGTCCTACGACAGCCTCGCGAAATACTACGGGGTAAAGATACTGGACCTTAATTATTCAAAGAAGGTTGACGTGGATTTTGAGGGCCATGTCGCGGCTGGTGTCGCAAGGGAGTGCGTTGAGGCCGAGCTTTTCATAAACATGCCGAAGATAAAGACCCACTTTGAGGCAGGCATGACAGTATGCCTTAAAAACATGATGGGCTGCCTCGTGGGGCAGGAGAACAAGAAAAAGACCCATGGAAACCTTGCATTGAACATCATAAACATAAACAGGCGCCTAAGGCCGCACCTGCACATAGTTGACGGGCTTATCTCAATGGAAGGCCTCGGGCCCACGAGGGGCACGCCGGTCAAGACGGGCGTGATACTCATGGGCACTGACCCGTATCTCATTGACCTCGCGTGCAGCGCGATCGCGACGTTTGACTGGAGGAAGGTACGGACCCTCAAGGCTGCGTCCGACAAGGGGCTTCTTACAAAAGAGCACCATGCGTTCGTAAATGCCCTTGACCTGACCTCGGTCGCAAGGAGGTTCAAGGAGCCGAAGGCAAACGCATTCGCCTCGTTCATTCACAGCCCCAAGCGCCAGAGGCATTTTCTCAAGATAAGAAACACCGCGCTTTTCAATTATCTCTGCTCAACGCGCTCCTTCGGGCATCTGCTGTTTAAGACTGGCTTGAGGCAGGACAACTTTATAAAAGACGAGATGGATTTTAAGGGCTTTGACTTCAAGAAGGAGCTTTGCAGGCAGGGCTGCACGAAGTGCGCGGACTACTGTCCCATCGGGCTTAGGCTGCCGGAGGATGTGGCAAACGAGAAGAACGGCTGCATCGGCTGCCAGTACTGCATGCTCGTGTGCCCGACAAACGCGATAGTGTTCAAGGGGGTCCTCGGATTCCTTGCGGAGCAGATCCGGCAGTACGATAAAATCACGAGGCAAATCGCATGAAGATATTCGTCTTAAATCCGCCGTTCCTTAAAAATTTTTCAAGGCCCCAAAGGAGCCCGGCCGTAACAAAGAGCGGGACGCTTTATTTCCCGATGTGGCTTTCCTACGCGGTGGGGGTGCTTCTTGAAAAGGGGCATGAGGTGGAGTTTATTGACGCGCCTGCCGGCAATGTCACGATTGAGGAGGTAAGGGACAGGGCGTTGAAGTTTAACCCGGGCCTCGTCGTGCTTGACACAAGCACCCCGAGCATAAATAACGACATAGCGGTAGGCGCCGGGCTTAAGGACATGCTCCCTTCGGCCTTTGTCGTCCTTGTGGGAACGCATGTCTCGGCGCTGCCTGAGGAGGTCTTGAAAAAAGACGGACGCATAGACGCGGTGCTTCGGTTTGAATACGACTACACCCTTGCGGAGCTTGCCGAGAGGCTAAGCGCGGGGGGCGCGGTGAAAGAGGTCGCGGGCATAAGCCTAAGGGACGATAAGGGCATTATCATACACAACGAACAAAGGCCGTTTATAAAAGACCTTGACGCGCTGCCTTTTGTAAGCAGCGTCTACAAGAGGTATCTCGCCATTGAGAACTACTTTAACCCTAACGCGCTCTATCCGATGGTGACGATCACGACAAGCAGGGGGTGTCCTTTCCCGTGCACGTTCTGCGTTTACCCGCAGACCCTGATGGGCAGGGGCTTCAGGCAACGTAGCCCCGAAAATGTCGTGGAGGAGATGTCCTATATCGTAAAGAATTTTCCGCAGGCAAAGGCCGTTTTTTTTGAGGACGACACCATGACGGTGAACAAGAAAAGGTGCATAGAGCTTTCGGAGCTTATCCGGAAAAGGGGGATAAAGATCTCATGGACGGCCAATGCGAGGGTGGGGCTTGACTATGAGACAATGAAGGCGATGAGAAAGGCCGGTTGCCGGTCCTTTTGCGTCGGGTTTGAAAGCGGAAGCCAGAAGATACTTGACGCGATGAAGAAAAAGACCACCAGGGAGGAGATGTTCAGGTTCATGAAGGACGCCAAAAAGGCCGGCATCCTCATACACGGCTGCTTTATGGCCGGGCTTCCGGGCGAGACGCTTGAAACCCTTAACGAGACGCTCCTGCTCGCAAAAAGCCTTAAGCCGGATACGGCCCAGTTTTATCCCGTCATGGTCTATCCGGGGACAGAGGCCTATGCGTGGTACATGGAGAGGGGGCTTATCTCGGCGGATGATTTCTCAAAATGGATAACCCCGCAGGGCCTTCACAATACGGTCGTGTCCACCGAGGCATTGACCTCGGAGGACCTTGTAAGGTTCTGCGACCGGGCAAGGCGGGAGTTTTATTTGAGGCCGTCCTACATGCTTTACAAGGCGGGCCAGATGATAGGCAGTCCGAGGGAGATAAAAAGGACGGTCAAGTCCGCAAGGACATTCATCAAGCATCTTGTGAAGGGTTCTGACATAGCTAAAAAGAGGAGGCAGTAACGGCCGTTGTCCCCGCCTGCCTAAAGAACCCCCTTAAAACATGGTGAGATATTCAATCGTCGTGCCGGCGTATAATGCCGGCAATACCATAAAAGAGTGCCTTTCGGCGCTTTTCCGCCAGACCGTTGAAATAAAAGACTACGAGGTCATTGTCGTTGACGACGGCTCAATCGACTCTACGGGCAGCGTGGCGAGGGGGTTCCCGGTTAAATGCATAAGGCAGGACAACAAGGGGCCCGCCTCGGCAAGGAACAACGGGGCCATGTCGGCCATTGGGGAGATAATACTTTTTACCGATGCCGACTGCGTGCCTGAAAACAACTGGATAGAAGAGATGACCGCGCCTTTCAGGGATAAAGGCGTTTGCGCCGTAAAGGGCGCGTACAGGACAATGCAAAAGGGCATTGTCGCGAGGTTCTCGCAGGTTGAGTTTGAGGAGAGATTTGAAAAGCTTAAGGCGGCGCCGTCAATTGATATGGTTGACACCTATTCCGCGGGATTCAGGCGCGAGGTCTTTCTGGGGCTTAACGGATTTGACGAAAAGTTCCCCGTTGCCAACAACGAGGACACGGAGCTTTCCTACAGGATGTCCTCAAAGGGCATGAAGATGGTCTTTAACCCGAACGCGGTCGTCGCGCACCTGAATCACCCGGATTCCCTCAAGAGGTATGCGAGGATAAAATTCTGGAGGGGATACTGGAGGATGGTCGTGTACAGGAGGTTTCCCGGAAAGATGCTGAAGGACGCCTATACCCCGCAGATGCTCAAACTCCAGATACTCCTTCTGCCTCTGATGTTGGCAAGTATCGTATTGTTTTTTTTAAGCCCCGCGCTCTCCGCGTATCCGCTTGTTTTTTTCGCGCTTGGTTTCCTTGTCACATCGCTGCCATTTCTTTTGGTTGCATTCAGGAGGGACCCGCTTGTCGGGATTTTCTCGCCTGTGCTCCTTATGCTTCGGGCAGGCTCAATAGGGCTTGGTATTTTCTGGGGGGTTTTAATGGGGAGGCTGCAAAATGGCAGGTAACCCGGACGGCGCCTACAGGACGGTTTGCAGGCTGTGCCACGGAGGCTGCGGGGTATTCGTGCATTTAAAGGACGGCCGCGTCGTGAGCGTAAAGGGAGACCCCGAATCCCCGATGAACAGGGGCTGGATGTGCGTAAAGGGCATAAAAAGCCCTGAGTTTGCGAATCACCCGGACAGGCTTAAAAGGCCGCTAAGACGAAAAAAAGGCCGCGGGGCGGGGCAGTGGGAGGAGATCTCATGGGAGGCGGCGCTTTCTGAGATTGCTGGGCGGATTGACGGGATCAGAAAAGAGACCGGGCCGGAGACAATCGCCATAGGGCAGGGCACGGGCAGGCACCACTACATGCATGTCGTAAGGTTCGCAAACGCGCTCGGAACGCCTAACTGGTATGAGCCGGGGCTTGCGCAGTGTTTTATACCGAGGATAACCGTCAGCAACATCACATACGGTGGTTTTGTCGTGGCCGATTATTACGGAGAGGTTAAGCCGAAGCGCATCATCTTCTGGGGGCATAATCCTCTTATAACCGGGCCGGACGGCGAGCTTGCGGTATCGGTAAGGCGCGCCCTTGACGCCGGCGCGAAAGGCGTCTTGATAGACCCGAGAAGGACCGAGACCGGCAGGCATTGCGAGCTTTGGCTCCCGGTGAGGCCGGCAACGGATGCCGCACTTGCCCTTGCGATGATCAATGTGGTTATAGGGGAGGGGCTTTTTGACGGGGAGTTTGTTGAAAAATGGTGCTACGGGTTTGAGGAGCTTAAGGCGCATGTGAAAGGCCTTACGCCTGAATGGGCGGAAAACATCACGACAGTCAAAGCAGGGGACATAAGAAAAGCGGCCATAATGTACGCAGAGGAAAAACCCGCGGTGATTGAATGGGGCCTTGGGCTTGAGCAGAACATTAATTCGCTTCAGACCGTAAGGGCGGTCGCGCTTTTAAGGGCAATCACCGGCAACCTTGACATACCCGGAGGCGACATGCTCGGCATGAATGTTTTACGGGGATATCCGACATTAAAGGACAAGCTCCCGCCGGACGCTTTGAAGAAACGGCTTGGCGCGGACACGTTCAAGCTCCTCGGCGGTTGGAGGGCGTTTATGCCGTCGGCGCACATACCCGCGCTTTTCAAGGCAATGCGCACGGGCGAGCCTTACAAGATTAGGGCGCTTCTCTTGTTCGGCAACAACCCGCTTTTAAGTGTAGCGAATTCAAGGGAGGTTTACGAAGGCCTTAACTCGCTTGAGCTTCTTGTGGCAACCGACCTTTTTATGACGCCGAGCGCGGCCCTGGCCGACTATGTGCTTCCAGCGGCGTTCTGGACAGAGACAGAGCAGGTTATAGGGTATCCGCTTGTCGTTGAGAACATCGCGTACGCGCAGTCAAGGATTAACGAGACGGGCGAATGCAGGCAGGATGAATGGATAATGGATGAGCTTTCAAAGAGATTGGGTCTTCCGGGCGCTGATGAAACCCTTAAACATGTCATGGATTATCAGCTTGAGCCGCTCGGCATAACATACGAGGAGCTTAAAAAGAGACACTTCGCGCATCCGAAACACGAATACAAAAAATACGAAAAACACGGCTTTAGAACCCCGTCCAGGAAGGTTGAGCTTTACTCAAGGACCCTTGAGAGGATGGGGTACGGGCCGTTGCCGGCATTTAAAGAGCCTCCTGAGGGTCCGGTCTCAAGCCCGGATGTTTTAAGCGATTTTCCGTACATACTAATCACAGGCGCAAGGACTCTGGAGTTTTTCCACAGCGAGGGCAGGCAGATAGGGTCCTTAAGAAGGCTAAGGCCTGAGCCGCGCTGCGAACTGCATCAAACCGTTGCCGACAGGCGCGGGATAAAAGACGGGGACTGGGTGATGCTTTCAACGAAAAGGGGCTCAATAAAAATGAAGGCAAGTGTTACCGAGGACATTCACCCAATGGTAATAAGCGCCGAGCACGGCTGGTGGTTTCCTGAAAAAAAAGAAAGTTTTTACGATGTCTTTGAATCAAACGCAAACGTGCTTACAAACAACGGCCCGCCCTATGACCCTGCATTCGGGTCCTATCAGCTGAGGGGGCTTCTTTGCAATGTCACAAGGAAGGATTAAGGGGATAAATGGTTTATTCAGGCAAAAAGGTTCTTGTCGTCGGGATTGACGGGGTTCCCTACACGCTTATAAATAAATATGTTGAAAAGGGGATCTTCCCAAACCTTAAAAGAATCCTTTCCGAGGGATTTGTCAATCATCAGATGGATGCGTCCGTACCGGATGTGTCGTCAACGTCTTGGAGCTCTTTTTTTACCGGCGTTAACCCCGGAGAGCATAATATATACGGATTCATGGAACTTAAGAAATACACATACAAGCTCGCGTTCCCTAATTATCTGGATGTAAGGGCGCCTTCTCTGTGGGAGATTCTTGACGGCAATTGCAGCTTAAAAAAATCAAGCATCTCGGAGAGATATAAGGACAAGTTAAATAAAAACATGAAGTCAATAGTCTTAAACATACCGCAGACCTATCCGGCGCTCCCGTTTAACGGCATATTGACTGCCGGATTCGTATGCCCTGATCTGAAGAAAGGCACTTATCCTGAGTCGGCTTACAATTACCTTTCGTCCATGGGTTATATGCCTGATGTTGATGCAACAAAGGCAAAGGACGACCCACCAGGATTTTTTGACGAGGTGGAGAGAGCGCTTGATAAGAGGCTAAAGTCCTACTGTCATTTCCTTGATAACGGCGACTACGGGCTTTTTATCGCGTGCATTACAGAGACGGACAGGGTCAATCATTTTTTCTTTGACGCGGCATGTGACGAAAGTCACGGATTTCACGATAAGTTTATATCAGTATACGGAAAAATTGACGATATCATAGGAAGGCTTTACGATGTTTTCATGGAGAAAACGGAAGGCCAAGGGTTTTTCATGACAATGTCGGACCATGGATTTACCCCCATAAAAAAGGAATTCTACGTGAACGCATGGCTGAGGGAAAAGGGTCTTCTGAAGCTAAACAGGCAAAGGGAGTACTTTGAACAGATAGATTCAGGGACCATAGCCTTTGCCCTGGAGCCGGCAAGGATTTATCTTAATCTTGAAGGCTCTTATCCGCTCGGATGCGTAAAAAAAGAGGATTCCAGCGGCATTGCGGCCGAGATAAAAGACGCAATGCGTTCTATTTCCGATGAAGACGGCTCTTCTGTGATAAAATGCATATATGAGAGGCATGAGGTATACTCAGGGGATTGTGCCTCAAATGCGCCGGAGCTTGTCTGCGTGGCAAACGACGGATATGACCTTAAGGGGAATCTTAAAAAGGTCGAGTTTTTCGGCAAGGGCCCTTTTACCGGCATGCACACAAGGCACGACGCCCACTGCATATTGCCAGTAGGCTTAAAACCAGCGGGCAGGCTCAAGATAGAAGACCTTGCGCCGGTCATACTTGACAATTTCTTAGAACCCGATAAGGAGAACTGAGGCAATGGACCATCTTTCGGCTCTTGAGAACAAAAGCATATTCATTATCA
Organism: Deltaproteobacteria bacterium; assembly: GCA_038041305.1. Lineage (GTDB taxonomy): Bacteria > Desulfobacterota > GWC2-55-46 > GWC2-55-46 > GWC2-55-46 > JBBTGV01. The sequence continues at coordinate 9,691 of JBBTGV010000075.1, forward strand.
GGGAGGCATACTACAGGTTCAGAAACATCGCATTGCTCTGGTCTGTGGGCAAGGACTCAACAACGCTACTCTGGCTTTGCAGAAAGGCGTTTTTCGGCAAAATCCCCTTTCCCGTGATACACATTGACACGACATACAAATTCCCGGAGATGTACGCGTTCAGGGACGATTACGCCAAGGTCTGGGGCCTTGACCTCATTATCGGCAAAAACGAAGAAAGCGTCGGCTCTGGCATGGGGCCTTCCAGGGGCAGCAAGCTTGACTGTTGCAACGAATTAAAGACCAACGCCCTCAAGAACACGATAGCGAGCCGCGGGTTCAAGGCGCTTCTGCTCGGCATAAGAAGGGATGAGCACGGCATCCGGGCAAAGGAGCGGGTGTTTTCGCCGAGGGACGAGAATTTTAAATGGAACTATGAAGACCAGCCCGCCGAACTCTGGGACCAGTACAAATCAACGACAGAGGAGGACAACCACGTCAGGGTCCACCCCATACTGCACATGACCGAGATAGACATATGGAACTACATAAAAAGGGAGAATATCCCCATCTCGGAGCTTTATTTAAGCAGAGGCGGAAAGAGATTCAGGAGCATCGGGTGCGTCCCGTGCTGCAGCCCCGTTGAGTCAAACGCGGGTTCAATTGACGAGATAATTGAGGAGCTTAAGACGACCAAGACCTCGGAGAGGGCGGGCAGGGCGCAGGACAAGGAAGACGCATACACGATGCAGAAGCTGCGCTCGCTCGGTTATATGTGATTTTTTGAATCCGGGCGTTTAAAAACAATAAAGGGGTTTCAATAAAAAAACAAAATGGAAGAACAGGCGCTTCACATAGTTATAGTAGGGCACGTTGACCACGGGAAAAGCACGCTCGTGGGAAGGCTTTTTTATGACACAGGGGCGCTCTCGCCGGAGAGGTTTGAGGAAATAAAAAGGGCCTCCGAGGCTCAGGGCAAGCCCTTTGAGTTTGCCTATATAATGGATAATCTGCTTGAGGAGAGGCAAAGGGGCATAACAATAGACGTTGCGCATACGTTTTTTTCAACCCAAAAAAGAAAGTATGTGATTATTGACGCGCCGGGGCACAAGGAATTCATTAAAAACATGATAACAGGCACCTCTCAGGCAGAGGCGGCCATGCTTATAGTTGACGCCTCGCGGGGCATAGAGGACCAGACCCTGAGGCACTGCTACATATTGGGGATGCTCGGCATAAGGCAGGTTGCGGTAATCGTCAACAAGATGGACCTCGTTGGATATGCCGAGGATGCGTTTAAGACAGTTAAGGGGCGCATAGAGGGCGTCCTTGAAGGCCTGAAGATAACCCCGGCGTATATAATACCAGTTGCGGCCAATTCAGGGCAGAATGTCGCGTCAAAGAGCGAAAACCTTTCGTGGCATAAAGGCCCGACCGTGCTTGAGGCCCTTGACAGTTTTTCCCCGCTTAAGATTGAAGAGGCTGTTTTAAGGCTGCCCGTGCAGGATATCTATATGATTAATTCGGACGGCATCGCGGTCGGCAGGGTAGAGTCAGGCACGGTTAAGAAAGGCCAGCAGATATACATACTGCCCGGCATGGGAATGACCTCCGTGAGGGAGATAAAGAAATTCGGGGAGGAAAACGTAATGAGCGCCTCGGCCGGAGAATGCGTCGGCATAAGCATAGGGAGAGGCTGGCTTAAGAGGGGGGATGTGCTTGTGGACAGGCCGAATGCAATAGTCACCAAGAATGTGCACGCGAACATATTCTGGATGAACGACAGGGGTTTTAAGATGGGAGACCAGCTTACCTTCAAGTGCGCCACGCAGGAGACATCGGCCGCGATTGACAGGATTATAAAAAGGTTTGACCCGGCCTCAATCGAGGTCATTGAAAAAGACGCGCGCGAGATAAAGGCCGCGGAGGTCGCGGAGGTGGACATAACCCTTTTCTCGTCGGTGTCGATTGACATGTATGCCGAGATACCTGAACTCGGAAGGTTCGTGCTTGAGTCAGATGGCGTGCCCGTAGCGGGAGGCATTATCGTGTGAGGTTGCCTCACATTAGGCAATGCTCAATAATTGCTTTGAAAAAATAAGAGGTCATATTATACTAAAGGTTTAGGCGCGCCCGGGATGTTACGGGGATAGAGTTTCAGGACTATCAAGCGGTTGAGGAAAAGAAACCGCCTAATCTTTGAAAATACGGCCATATCTCTTCTAAGCACTGATAAATGACGCTACCATGCCGTCAAAAACTCCCGTTGTTTACGGCTGGAAATTTTAAAACCCCGATTCTAAGGTAAAACTGTCATGGCCTTTATTTTTACGAAAAACAGGCTTAGCAAAGCTGTGCTTATATGCACGGGCCAAAGCGACGGATTGCTTAATTCCCTCATAAAGGACAATCCTTCCTACATGCTCCCCGTGCTTAACAGGCCCCTTATTGAACATACGATAGAGTTTCTTAAGTCCCACGGCATAAAAAGCATTTCAGTTACGGTCCCGAAATCCGCGGGCCTGAACATAGAAGAATTTTCAGGCAACCTGATGCAGACGATGGACAACGGCGTTGAGATTAACTGCATTGAGGAGGAAAAGCCGGCGGGCTCGGCCGGGATATTGCGGGGACTTAAGGGCATATCAGGGGACGAGAGTTTTATCGTTATAGGCGGGAATATCTTTATTCAGGACATTGACCTTGATGAGGTCTTCGCTGAGCATGTGAACAGGAAGTCAATGCTTACCGTGGGCATTGTAAAGAAGAAGGGGTTTCCCACGGACGGCATAGCCATTGAAAAGGATTTTAGCGTAAAGGCGTTTTCCGCCATACACCCGTCAAGGGAGAGAAGGTCCCAGTATTCCCCGCTGGATTTTTACGTGTTTGACGCAAAGGCCCTTAAATACATCAAAGACAGCGGATATTTTGACATTAAGGAACAGCTCGTCCCGGCGCTTAAGGCCTCAGGCGCCCATGTCTACGCCACTGAGTTAAAAGGCGCCGTAAGGGCCATAAACACGGTTGAGGATTATTTTGAGGCGCACAGGGACGCGCTCGTAAACGGGGACTTTTCAAAGGGCCGTCTCGTGGAGGTGTCGGAAAACGTAT
>JBBTGV010000076.1:0-36294 GCA_038041305.1 Deltaproteobacteria bacterium
GCTTTTCTCGTCCTGACAACATACGACGATGCCTGACGGGATGTGAGTCATCCTTACGGCGGTCTCAACCTTCTGCACGTTCTGGCCGCCGTGGCCGCCTGCCCGGAATGTGTCAACCCTTATCTCGTCGGGCCTGACCTCCACCTCAACCTCCTCGGCCTCCGGCAGGACCGCGACCGTTACCGTTGAGGTGTGCCTTCTCCCGGACGCCTCGGTCTCAGGCACCCTCTGGACCCTGTGCACGCCGCTTTCGTATTTAAACCTTGAATACGCGCCCTTGCCGTCAATGGCCGCGATTACTTCCTTGAACCCGAGGAGCCCGGTCGCGCTTGAGCTTGAGCTTAAGACCTCAACCTTCCAGCCCCTTGTCTCCGCGTACCTTGAATACATCCTGAACAGCTCCGCCGCGAAGAGCGCGCTTTCATCCCCGCCCGCGCCCGCCCGCAGCTCAAATATTACGCCCTTGTCGTCATTCGGGTCTTTTGGGAGGAGCATTATCTTGAGCCTGCCGATAATCTCCTCTTTTTTCTTCTGAAGCCCCGGCAGCTCCTCTTTTGCGAGGCCCTTCAGGAGTTCATCCCTTCCATCAAGTATGTCCTTGTGCTCCGAGACCTCTGCCTCTATTTTTTGCAACTCCTTAAAGGCCTCAACAATGCCGGAAAGAGAGGAGTGCTCCTTTGCATATTTTTGAAAGGCCTGATTGTCGGATATCACTTCAGGCCTTGCAAGAAGGCCCGTAAGCTCAATATGCCTTTTCTCTATGTTTTTCAGCCGTTCAAGAAGCATGTGTTCGTAATCCCCTGTATTTTAGACGGCCCGAGTCATAATGCTTTATAGATTTCGGAACTTCTCCCTGATCTCTTTCGGCCTGCCGCATGTCATCTCGCCTTCGCTGCATGCCCCCTTTACGCAGGCGGGGCCGCTTTCCTTAAATATGAAACGCGCCTTTTTCTTTGCAAGCCCGAGCATCCGGGTGGCCATGTCCCGTATCTCCCACTGTGCCCTCTCGCAGCACCTAAGACGGAAAAAATGAATAAGTTCCCTTGCGTTCATTGTTACGATTATCTTCGTGCAGGCCGCGTTTGGCAGCAAGAACCGCGCATCCTCGGCCTTGACCCCTTCTTCGGAGAGTTTCTGGTAGAGGCGGTAGCAGCTTCTGACCATCGCGTCAAAACGCCTTTTCCTCCCCTTGTCGCATGAAATAGACGGGGGGGTTACGTACTCCGGACTGTCAAACCGCACATACCTCTGGCTCTGCTGGGAGTAAGACGCGATCCTGTGGCGGACAAGCTGGTGGGAGGTTGCCCTTGATATGCCCTCTACGCCGAACGTGAAGGACGCATGCTCAAGGACGGAGGTGTGGCCCATCTTAAGTATCCTGCCGAGGAACTTTTCATGCGAGACGCCTTTGACCCTGTCTTCAAGTTCGTCAATCGTGGAATCAGAGTAGCAAAGCCTTGCGGCAATGGTTACCGTTTTTTCAGGCTCAGGAGTAAAGTTTAGGAGCTTAACCAGCAACCTATCCCTCCCTGTTGCCCTTAGGCGAGTTTTCTTCTGTACTTGGTGTTGAACTTCTCTATCTTTCCGGCCGTGTCAATGAGCTTGTGCGCGCCCGTGTAAAACGGGTGGCAGCTTGAGCATATCTCAACGGATATGTCCTTTTTCGTTGAGCGCGTCATGACCACGTTGCCGCATATGCAGTGTATCTTAGCGTCCTCGTAATTCGGGTGTATGCCGTCCTTCATTGCAAAAAATCCTCCTTAGTGTTTTTAAATCGTTCTTTTGGCATGGAAGCTCATAATCAAACAAATATGATAACAACTACCCTTGCGCAGTGCAAGAAAAAAAGTTTTCTTGCCGGCATTGGTTGCCATGCGCATTTCCGGCAGGTAGACCCGTCCTGCCCGCTCTGCACGGGTTTTTAGCCTTTGAATGTTTGCCGCCCTGTATTGTGTCTGGGGATTATTCCGGGCTATTTGCTCATTGACTCAAGGAATGCCTTGTTTGAAGGCGTATGCTGTATCTTGTCAAGCAGGAATTCCATGCTTTCAATAGGGTTAAGGGGCTGAAATACCTTTCTTAGAATCCAGATCCTGTTGAGCACATCCTTTGGCAGCAGGAGTTCCTCTTTTCTTGTGCCCGACTTGTTGATGTCAAATGCCGGGAAGATCCTTCTTTCCGAGAGCTTTCTGTCCAGGACTATCTCCATGTTGCCCGTGCCCTTGAATTCCTCAAATATGACCTCGTCCATGCGGCTGCCCGTGTCAATTAGGGCCGTTGCTATGATTGTGAGGCTTCCGCCTTCCTCTATGTTTCTCGCGGCCCCGAAAAACCTCTTCGGCTTATGGAGCGCGTTTGAATCCACGCCTCCGGAGAGCACCTTGCCGCTCGGAGGCACAACGGCGTTGTACGCCCTTGCAAGCCTCGTTATGGAATCAAGCAGTATCACGACGTCTTTCTGGTGCTCAACGAGCCTCTTCGCCTTTTCTATGACCATCTCCGAGACCTGCACGTGCCTTTGCGCCGGTTCGTCAAACGTGGAGCTTATGACCTCTCCCTTGACCGATCTCTGCATGTCGGTCACCTCCTCGGGCCTTTCGTCAATAAGGAGCACGAGAAGCACTATCTCCGGGTGGTTCGTCGTTATGGAGTTAGCTATCTTCTGAAGGATCATGGTCTTGCCAGCCCTCGGAGGCGACACTATGAGGCCCCTCTGCCCCTTGCCGACCGGCGTAAAGAGATCCATGATCCTCATTGAGAGGTCTGAATTTGGCGCGGTCTCAAGGTTGATTCTTTCCTGTGGATAAAGGGGCGTTAGGTTGTCAAAAAGTATCTTTTCGCGCGCTATCTCAGGGTCCTCAAAATTAACCTTTTCAACCTTGAGGAGCGCGAAATACCGTTCGCCTTCCTTCGGGGGCCTTATCTGGCCCGAAACGATGTCCCCGGTGCGCAGATTAAACCTCCTTATCTGCGAAGGAGACACGTATATGTCGTCCGGTCCCGGCAGGTAGTTGTAGTCGGGCGCTCTCAGGAACCCGAATCCGTCAGGCAGGGTTTCAAGCACGCCTTCGCCGTATATCAGTCCGTTTTGTTCGCTCTGGGATTGCAGGAGGGCGAATATCAAGTCCTGCTTTCGCATGCTTGAAGCGCTTTCAATGTTGAACTTTTTTGCAAGCGCGGTGAGATCGTTTATTTTCTTTTCTTTCAAATCCTTAAGATTCATACATGCTCCTAACGGGGGATTTAAGGGTGAAATTAGATTGTGGGGGTTTCATTCAAATAGGGCTGTATATAGTAATTGAACAAGTTCGCGGGTCGTTTTTTAAGTTTATTTCCTCTTGGCTTAAATCATTCGGATAGAAGCTTGCGAGGTATGGACTGCATGCTCATTTATTGAAAGGTATTCAAACATTATCACGGTTCGGCCAAGGTGTCAAGCCCATTGTTTGGCGTATCGCGGCCTATTTTAAACAGAACCGCATAAATCGCGTAGCTTCCCGTATACCTCCCTCGCCGCGCAGAGCGTTTCCTCGGGGCTAAGGTCGTTATATATTACATAATCGGCAAATTTCAGCTTTTCCTTTAGGGGCATCTGCGCTGCTATGCGTTTTTCCGCCTCCTGCCCGTTAAGGTTGTTGCGCTTCATTATCCGTTCCCTCTGCAGGGCCTCGTCCGCATAGACCACTATAACCTTTGAAACCTTTTTGTAAAACCCCGTCTCTATGAGGAGCGCGGCGTCAACTATAATGAGCGGGTTTTTGTGCCCCGCCTCTATGTCTTTTATCCTTTTTTCTATTGCCTCCCTTATTAAAGGATGCGTTATGGCATTCAGCCTCTTTAATTTGCCGGGGTCTGAAAACACAATGCCGCCGAGGGCGCGCCTGTTGATCGAGCCGTCCTTAAGAAGCGCCTCGGCCCCGAATTCCCTGACTATGGCGTGATACGCGGGCATGCCCTGAGAGGTAATCTCCCTTGCCACGTCATCCGCGTCTATAAGATGCGCGCCAAGCCTCTTCAGCTCGCTTGCGACAAGGCTCTTTCCTGAGGCGACCCCGCCCGTAAGCCCGACCAGCATGGGTTTTTCCTTATCCCTTCCGAAGCATGATAAAGCTTAGCTGCCTGCCTGTCCTGGGCCCCTGGCCCCTGTAAGAGAAAAAATCCTTAACGCGGCATGAGGTGCAGGGCGGGTCAAGCGGGATGTTTTTCCTTTGCACCCCGGCGCCCTCAAGCACCCTTGCGTTCGCCTCGGCAAGGTTAAGCCTTGATGCGTTTTTTTCCTTGCAGACAAGGCCTTCCATGGAGCCGAAGGTCTTTTTAAACTCCCCAGCGACATCCGGCCCTATTGAATAACAGCACTCCCGTATGTGCGGCCCGATTGCCGCGATTATGTCGGCGGGGTTTGTTTTGTACGAATTTTTCATGGCGTAAACCACCTCTGCCGCAATGCCTTTCGCCGTCCCCCTCCAGCCCGCGTGCGCCGCGGCAATGGCCTTTCTTTTCGGGTCAAACATAAGTATGGGCACGCAGTCCGCCGTGAGTATCCCTATGGGGGTGTCGGCAAGCCCCGTAACAATCGCATCAGCCTCAACGCTGAACAGAGGGTTTGATAAGGCCTTGTCAAGCGCGTATACGGAGCTGCCGTGCACCTGCCTCGGCAGCGTCAGGCTTAAAGGGTTAAGGCCGAACGCGTCGGCGATTTTTTCCGTATTCTTCCTGATGTCTTCAAGGCTGTCGCCGTCCCGCGGGTCAAGGTTAAGCGAGTCAAACGGGGCCTCGCTGAATCCGCCGAGCCTTGTTAAAAACCCGTGAACGACCTCTCCGTGAGATGAGAGGAGTTCAGAGGAAAAAAGACTTAAGCCAGAGGGCCTTCTTTTTTCAAGCCCCGGATATCTTCTTTTCATATTGTCCTTTGTCTTCATCAAGCGCCTTTATGAGGGAATTCATATCATCCGGCAACGGCGCCTTGAATTCCATGAATACCCCTTTCGTCGGATGCATGAACCCGAGGTGTCCGGCATGAAGGCACTGTCTGTTTATTTTTTTAAGCGAGCCACGTATGCCTGTTGAAAGCATTGAAGGCAGGCGCTTTCTTCCGTACACGGGGTCTCCAGCGACATGGTGGTTTATAAGGCACAGGTGCACCCTCAACTGATGGGTGCGGCCTGTCTCCGGCTTAAGCTCAAGGAGCGCAAAATCCTTGAACTGTTTTAAAACAGTATAGCGCGTTACCGCGCGCCTCGGTTTGCCGGTGCGGCCTGAAATCTTTTTTCTCTGGGTCAAGTCCCTTCCGATGGGCATGTCAATGGTGGAGCTTTTTTTCTCAAACCTTCCCCAAACGATTGCCGTGTATACGCGGTCAATAGAGTGCTCCTTGAATTGTTTGGCGAGATTCGCGTGGGCGCCGTCGTTTTTTGCGATGACCATAACGCCTGTCGTGTCTTTGTCAAGCCTGTGGACAATTCCGGGCCTTAACGGCCCGCCGTGGGTGGAAAGCTCCTTCGTATGCCCGAGGAGGGCGTTCACAAGGGTGCCGGCGGACCTGCCCGCCCCTGGATGCACCGCCATTGACGCGGGCTTGTTCACTATGATTATGTCGCCGTCTTCGTACAGGATGTCAAGGGGGACCGCCTCCGCAAGCGGAAGGGCGTTCGCTTCATCCTCCGGGAGGAGTATCTGAACGAGGTCGTTTTCCCTTACCGTATATCCGGGTTTTGCGGCCCTGTTGTTCACGCTCACCGCGCCCCGTTGGATCAGGTTTTTTATCGCTGAACGGGTCCTGCCCCGGACTTTTTTCGCAAGAAACACGTCAAGCCGTTCCCCTGCATCCTCTCCCGTCCCCTTGAATTTAAGGTTTTGTTCCATTAAGGCAAGGGCTTGTCCTCTGAATTGAGGCCTGCGGGGGCGGTTGTTTCTTTGTTTTCAAGGCATGTCCGTCGGCAGGGGGGGCAACGGCGAGGTTTACCATATCTGCGATTTTATCCCGCCGCTTCTTTTTATGAGTATGTCCACGATAGCTATGTTGTAGTAGTTGATCTTCCTGTGAAGCTCAGGGTCAACCCTGCTTAAGTAGAGCTCAAGGCCCTCCCGGATCTCCCGTTCAAGGACCTCAAAGATATTGTCGTTTCTGATCCCGTCAAACACCTTTTCCTTGTTGTACAGGGCTATGTCCGACACAATGGCCCTGGCAAGCCGGGCCGCCGTCTCCGGTGAGCTAATCAGGTTCATGTCTTGTTTTGTCCTTGAGTATCTCCTCAACGAGCACGTCCCTGCCGCGCTCGGCGTTCTGCCTTACAAGCGCCTCAACAAGGGCCGCATCGCCAATCTTGAACGCCTCTATTATTTCGCGGTGCTGCTCTACGGAGTCCTTCATCCTTCCGGGCAGGGACATCGCGGTGATCCTGAATCGCTCAAATTGCTGCACGAGCTGGTGCACAAGCGCATAGAGCTTTTCATTGCCGCATGCCTTGAGGAACGTGTCGTGAAACTGGTTGTCAAATTCAAAAAATCCCTTCACGTCCGACTTCTCGGCGCACCATGACATTTTTTGATTCAAGGCCTCAAGCCTTTTTACGTCCTTTGGGGACAGCTTTGGGCAGGAGGTCTTTGCCGCGTAGCCCTCAAGCAGGCTCTTTATGGCGTAGAACTCCCTTACGTCATTGTCGGTAATCGGGCTTACGGTTGCGCCCTTTCTCGGCGCGACCGTAATAAAACCCTCGGATTCAAGCTGGCGGAAGGCCTCCCTTATGGGCGTCCTGCTTATGCCGAAGCTCTCGGCAATCTCCTGCTCCGGCACCCTTTCGCCCGGCTTAAGCCGGCCCCTTACGATTGAGTCTTTTATGAAATCAACAATCCTCTCCCGCAATGTGAGGGGTTTTTCAACCGGATAATCAAGGATTCGGGTCTTTTGCATAAAAATAAAGCGGCCGGAGGCAATATGTTTGAAAGGGGTTTATTAAAAACAAATAGCAAGGAAGTCTTGCCGCGTATATTCTATCGTATACTGTATACACCTCAAAAAGTCAAGGTTTTTTATGTCGTTTTGCGTTCGCTCAGGGGATTTTTTACTTGAACGAATTGCCGGGTTCGTGTTTAATGTTAGTTTCGCCGAAGGTAAAGACCCCCCAATGAACAACAAAAAAAAGATGCACGTGCATATCCCGTATCCAATGCTTCTTGAGAGGTTTGAAGAAGTGTTAAGGGATCGGATAAACCCGGAGATATACATGGACGGCGAATGCCTCGTCTCCGCGGAGGCGGCTGACCTTAAGGAGATTCAGTCCGGCCTCGCGGTTGAAGGCCTTGAACTTACGATCCACGGTCCTTATGCGGAGCTGAACCCGGGAAGCCTTGATGAACGGGTGAGGCTTTCAACAGTGGAGAGATACCACCTTGCGTTCCGCGCCGCCTCTTACCTGAAGCCAAAGGGCATGGTCCTTCACGGAGGCTACAGCGAAAGGAAATTCAAGGGCGACATTCAGGGATGGCTGGACAGCAGCCTTAAGACATGGCCGCAGTTCATCAGGGAGGCGGAAAGGCTTTCAATGGGGATCGCGGTTGAAAACATATTTGACAAAGACCCTCTGGCGCTTAGGTCGCTTATGGAAAAAATCCCTTCCCCGAGGTTCGGCGTATGCATTGATTCAGGGCATCTGAATGTCTTTTCCGCCGTTCCCATGCAGGAGTGGTTTAAATCGCTTGGCTCCTATGTGGCAGAGGTTCACATGCATGACAACAAAGGGGCGGGGGACGAGCACCTGCCCATTGGCGAAGGGGAGATTGATTTCAGGCTCTTTTTAGGCTATATAAGCGCGTACTGCCCTGTCCCCATATTCACCATAGAGCCTCATGGGGAGGAAATGCTGAAAAGGGGCATAAAGGCCGCGGAAGAGCTTTTAAGGGAATACCAGCAATGAAAAAAGACAAAGGGCTTATACACGTCTACACCGGAGAGGGCAAGGGCAAGACAACCGCCGCGATAGGCCTTGCTATAAGGGCGTTGGGGCAGGGCAAAAGGGTGCTGTTCGTCCAGTTTTTCAAGGAGGATACCGCAAGCTCGGGCGAGAAGGACGTATTCCGTGCGCTTAAAAACGCCGGGTGGGGGATTGAGCTGTTAAGGTCAAACTGCAGGCACCCGATATTCACAAGGGAAAAAACAGATTACGATAAAGTCAAGGACGCTGTCTCGTCCGCGTTCAACAAGGCGGCGGAGATGGCCGGCGGAGGCGGGTTTGACATGCTTGTGCTTGACGAGGTCATGTCGGCCATGGAGGGGGGATGGCTTGGCATGGATGAGGTGATAAGATTCCTTTCCAACGGCTTAAGGCCCGCGCACCTTGAGGTCGTGCTGACAGGCAGGCATGCGCCTCCGGAGGTGGCCATGCTGGCGGATTACGTTACCGAGATGCTTAAGATAAAGCACCCGTTTGACCTTGGGGCCCCCGCAAGAAAGGGCATTGAGTATTAGCCATGGGCAGCAGGATTGTCTTTATAACAGGCGGCTCGCGCAGCGGAAAAACACGCTTTGCCTTAAGCCTTGGCATGCAGGCCCCGGCGCCGAGGCTCTACATCGCAACGGCCGAGGCCCGCGACGACGAGATGCGGGAGCGAATTACGAACCACAAAAAAGAGAGGCATGGGGCATGGGAGACGATAGAGGAGACTAAAGATCTTGCAACAAGCGTCAGCGGGGCTGAAAAATACGGCGTTCTGATAATTGACTGCATAACGCTCTGGATGTCAAACATGATTGAGGCGGGGCTGACCGATGAAGGGATAGTCGCCGAGGCCGGCCGTCTTGCAGGCGCGTGCAGGGCGGGCCGGGCAACGGTGATTCTAATATCCAACGAGGTCGGCATGGGCATTGTGCCAGAAAACCCGCTTGCAAGGAGGTTCAGGGACCTGTCCGGCATCGTAAACCAGAGGCTTGCGGCCTCAGCCGATGAGGTGCATCTGATCGCGTCGGGCATGCCGCTGCGCATGAAGTAGTTTTGCCGGCAGGCTGAACGAATTACGGGTTTTTTTCGCGGCCTGCCAAATTAAAATTCGGAGGACAAAAATGTCATTGTTGAAAGACACCCTTGATGCGATACAACCGACGGACGAGGCAAAGGCCCTGAAGGCCCAGGCAAGGCTTGACGACCTTACCAAGCCGAAAGACAGCCTCGGCAGGCTTGAGGAATTTGCAAGGAGGCTTGTTTCAATCACAGGCGATTTAAGGCCCCGGATAAATAAAAGGCTGATATTCACATTCGCCGGCGACCACGGGGTCGCCTCTGAAGGGGTCTCGGCGTTCCCGAAGGAGGTTACGCCGCAGATGGTTTTTAATTTTTTAAGGAAAGGCGCGGGCATAAATGTCCTCGCGGCGCACGCCGGCGCAGAGGTTATAGTCGTGGACATAGGGGTTGATTTTGACTTTGCCGAGGCAAGCGGGCTTGTGAGGAAAAAGGTCGTAAGGGGCACGAAAAACATAAGGACAGGACCGGCCATGACAACGGACGAGGCAGTCCAGTGCATTGAGACAGGGATTGCCCTTGCCTGCGAATACGCCTCTCAAGGGGTAATCTTCGGCACGGGAGAGATGGGCATCGCGAACACGACGAGCGCAAGCGCGATAGCCGCGGCCATAACGGGTGAGGCTGTTTCGGGGGTTACGGGCCGGGGTACCGGCATAACGGATGAGGCCTTAAGCCTGAAGGTCAAGGTCATAGAGGATTGTCTTAAGGCGAACAACCCGGACCCGGACGACCCGATTGACGTCTTAACAAAGCTCGGGGGCGCGGAGATAGCCGGCATCGCCGGCCTTATACTCGGCGCCGCGGCAAGGCGCGTGCCCGTGGTCGTTGACGGGTTTATCTCAACCGCGGGGGCGCTCATCGCCTATGGGCTTAAGCCTGTCGTGAAGGAGTACATGTTTTCAGCGCATCTGTCTCAGGAGCGGGGGCACAGGGTAATGCTGGACAGGATGGGGCTTAGGCCCATCCTTGACCTTGACATGAGGCTCGGCGAAGGAACGGGGGCGGCCCTTGCAATGTCCATAATAGAGGCGGGGCTAAAGATATACAACGGAATGGCCACATTCTCGGAGGCAGGGGTTTCGGAAAAGAATGTTTAAGGCGGCTTAAAACAATGAAGCGCCTGATGCTGGCAATAAGCTTTCTCACGGTCTTTCCGTTTAAAAAGGCGATTGGTCTCACGGAGGAGGACCTTGCTGGTTCAATGGCGTATTTCCCCCTCGTAGGCGCCATGCAGGGGCTTATGCTCCTCGCGGTTGATTACGCCTTTTCACGCGTCCTTTCCCACGAGATATCCTCTGTTATGGTCATCGCGGCCCTTATATTGAGCAACAACGGGCTTCACGTAGACGGGTTCGCGGACACGGTGGACGGCATTGCGGGCGGGGCGACCAAAGAGGAACGGCTCCGGATAATGCGGGATTCCTCGGTCGGCGCAATAGGCGTTGCCTTCACGGTGCTGCTGCTGCTTGTTAAATTCCTCGCGCTTAAGGGCCTGCCGACGGAGGTTAGATGGCAGGCCATATTTTTATTCCCGGTGTTCGGCAGATGGGCAATGGTTGAGGCTTCATGCCTCGCGGGCTATGCAAGGGAGGAGGGCGTTGGCAGGGCATTTTCAAGAAATTCGCCGGCAACCCTGCTCTGGGCGACAATCTTCACAACGGGCCTGGGCCTTCTGCTTCTTGAATGGAAGGTTTTTATTATGGGCATTGCCGCAATTGCCGTCTCGGCGTATCTCCTCGCATTGTTCTTTAAAAAGAAGATAGGGGGCGTAACCGGAGACGTCTACGGGTTTATGAATGAATTTTCAGAGGCCCTGTTTCTCCTTATCATTCTCGCATCCGGCTTGCGTTCGGAGGGATAAGGATTTAAAATATCTTTATGTCCATTCCAGAGTCATACGCGACAAGGCTTTATCTTATACGGCACGGTCAGGTCGTCGGGCACGACGAGTACAGGTATAACGGACATTCGGACGTTGACATAACCGGAACCGGCGTTGAGCAGATGGAGCGGATTACAAGTGCGCTTCTGCAGGCGCAAATCAAGGCCGTTTATTCAAGCGACCTTCAGAGGGCGGTCAAGGGCGCGCGCATCATAGGGAAAAGGCTTAGCCTAACGTCCCAGATGGTCCATGCCTTGAGGGAACTTCATCTCGGAAGGTGGGAGGGCCTTACAAGGCAGGAGGCGGCAGGGCTTTATCCGGAGGAGGCGCACTTCAGCTTCAAAGACCTTACGCTTAAGAGTTTTAAGGGGGGCGAAAGCCTTATGGACCTGAGGGCAAGGGTAATGCCGGCCTTAAATGACCTGCTCAACAGGCATTCCGGCTCGTCAATCTGCGTCGTCGCGCACGGCGGGGTCAACAGGGTGATACTCTCCGACGCGATGGGGATGCCGGCGGAAAATCTCTTTTCCATTGAACAGGACTACGGGTGCCTTAATGTGATTGATTATTTCAGCGACGGATTCAAGGTCGTAAAACTCTTAAACGGCGGGCCGAATCAGGAATTAAGGCCCACAAAGATTTACTGATTCGCCGGATGCCGGGTTTGCATTGGAATGAAGACCTTTCCCAAGGCTTTTATAATCTCATCAACAGGCAGCTCCTCAGGCAAGACCATTCTTAGCCTCGGCCTTATGGCGTTGCTAAGGCGCACGGGCCTTAGGGTGCAGGCTTTCAAGGCCGGGCCTGACTACATAGACCCGTCCCTCCATGCCCTTCTTCTGAAAAGACCCTGCTATAACCTTGACACATGGATGATGGGAGAGGACGGCGTTAAGGGCGCTTTTTCCAGGAATATGATTGGTTCCGACATGGGGGTCATTGAGGGCGCGATGGGGCTTTTTGACGGAAAGGCCGGTTCTTCCGGACAGGGGTCAACGGCCCATATCGCAAGGCTCCTGGACATACCGGTGCTCCTTGTGGTGAACGCGGCAAAGACAGGCTCAAGCGTCGGCGCGATTGTAAAGGGTTTCAGCGAGTTTGACGGCAGGGTAAGGGTTAAGTGGGTTCTGTTCAACATGGTGGGAAGCCGTGAGCACTACAATATATTAAAGGCTTCCATCCCCGCTTCGCTTGGCGTAAAGGTGATAGGGTTTTTCCCAAGAGACCCGTTGCTGGGCGTCCCTGAAAGGCATCTCGGGCTTGTAACCTCGGACGACATTGAAAGGGGGGCGTGGTTTAGGCTTTTAAGGCGGGCAACGGGGCTTGTCAAAAAAAATATTGATGTCAATGCGTTCATTGATTCCATCCCCCGGATAAAGGTTGAAGCACGCCCCGCAAAAGATAAGGGCGATTATTATTCAGGCGAACCGGTCAGGATTGCCGTTGCAAGGGACAGGGCGTTTTCTTTTTATTACGAGGAGAATCTGGAGATCTTAAGGCGCTATGGCGCGGAGATTGTTTTTTTCAGCCCCATCAAGGACAAGAGGCTTCCGAGGGGGGCAAGAGGCATTTACATCGGCGGCGGGTATCCTGAGCTTTACGCAAAAGAGCTTGGGAAGAATCTCTCAATGAAAAGCGGGATCAGGGAGGCGGCTGAGGCAGGCATGCCGATATACGCCGAATGCGGGGGGCTTATGTATTTAGGCGGGGCGATAAGGGATCTAAAAGGCAGGGCGTTTTCAATGGCCCATGTGTTCCCGTGGACAACCAAGACCGGGCTTAAGAGAAAGGCCATCGGGTACAGAGAGGTTGCCGCGAAAAAAGGGTGCCCTTTGTTAAGCGCCGGAGGTTTAATCAGGGGGCATGAGTTCCATTATTCAAGCATGTCAAGAAAACCCGGCAACGGAATAAAAAGGGTTTTTAGCGTTAAGGGCAGTTTCGGCGGCCCCTCTGAAGAGGGTTATGTCCGCAAAAACGTCCTTGCAACGTATGTGCACCTCTGTTTTGCCAGCAACCCCGAGTTCGTAGCCAGGTTTGTTGGGCGCGCGCGGCAATGGCCGCCCTCTGGACGCTTAAGCTGAGCCGCGTGTCCCCTTTAACATTCTTTAAGTCCGTAAAAATAAAAGAATTTTACTCTGTTGTCTTTTCCTGATAAAATAACGCATTGAGCCTTTGTTTATGCTCAAACCCCGCCATAAACAACGGCGGTGATTGGATACCAATAATCCTATGCTCGCAAAGGCGCTTACAGGATTTAACCTCGGCATAGACGCCTCTGTTATTGAGGTTGAGGTTGATATAGGAAGGGGCCTGCCGTGTTTTTCAACGGTCGGGCTGCCTGACAACGCGGTAAAGGAGAGCAGGGAGAGGATACGCTCTGCCATAAAAAATTCGGCCTACGCGTTCCCCGCGAAAAGGATAACCGTAAACCTCGCGCCCGCGAACATCAGGAAAGAGGGCACCGCATTTGACCTGCCTGTCGCGGTCGGGATACTCAAGGCAGAGGGGGTTATAAAGAACGACGGCTTGTCCGGCTATCTTATCGTCGGGGAGCTCGCCCTTGACGGAAGGGTTAAGCCGATTGCCGGAGCGCTTTCTATCGCGCTTTGCGCGCGGGAGGCTGGAAAAAAGATAATACTTCCCGCCGAGAACGCAAGGGAGGCGGCCCTTGTCGGCTCAATAGAGGCGTTCGGCGTGGGAAGCCTCGCCGAGCTTGTTGAGTTCCTGAACGGAGCTATAACCATTGCCCCGTGCAGGACGGACATCAACGAGATATTCAACGCCGCCGCCGCGCATCAGATTGACCTCTCGGACGTAAAAGGCCAGGCCCATGTCAAAAGGGCGCTTGAGGTGGCGTCCGCCGGCGGCCACAACATCCTGATGATAGGCCCGCCGGGTTCGGGCAAAACCATGCTCGCGATGAGGTTGCCGACGATACTGCCCCGGATGAGCCTTGACGAGGCCATAGAGACGACGAAGATACACAGTGTCGCCGGCATGCTGAACGGAGAGGATATTTTAACGCACAGGCCGTTTCGCGCCCCGCACCACACCATATCGGATGCCGGGCTTATCGGAGGGGGCAGGATCCCGCGGCCCGGAGAGATAAGCCTTTCGCACAACGGGGTCTTGTTCCTTGACGAGCTGCCTGAATTCAAGAAAAATGTCCTTGAGATGCTGAGACAGCCCATGGAAGACGGGAGCGTGCGCATCTCAAGGGCCGCTACGTCAATCGCGTATCCGTCCTCGTTCATGCTCGTAGCCGCGATGAACCCGTGCGCGTGCGGGCATTTGGGGGATTCCGTAAGGGAGTGCGTATGCTCTTCGCTGCAGGTGGCGCGCTACCGCTCAAGGGTCTCAGGCCCGCTTCTTGACCGCATTGACATACACTGCGAGGTGCCCCAAGTGCGTTTTTCAGACCTTCAAAAGGAGGCCGCCTCCGAGACATCGGCGGATGTGAGGCAAAGGGTCGGCGCGGCAAGGCAGAGGCAGGCGGAAAGGTTTGAAGGCATGCCGATAACAACGAACGCGAGGATGCTCGCAAGGCACATAAAAAAGTTCTGCCAGACAGGGGCGGATTCCAGAAGGCTTCTTGAGACGGCGGTTGAGAGGCTGGGGCTTTCGGCAAGGGCGTATACGAGGATACTTAAGGTCGCAAGGACCATAGCGGACATTGAGGGGGACGCGGGGATTCAGGCGCACCATATATCCGAGGCCATACAGTACAGGACCCTTGACAGGCAGGCCTTTTAGGCAATTTCATCCGGACACGCGGGGGAGAGGTCATGGCTGACAACTACACGGTCAGGACAAAAGAGGAGCTTATTCAGGAGATCGCAAGGCTTAAGGAGGAGCTTCTCGGGATCAAGTCAAAAACACCGCACAATAAAATCGCGTACACGAACGACGCGGAGCTGAGTTCATTCCTCGGATACATGTTTGAGATCGCGCTTGACGGCATGTTCGTAATAGACACGAACGGGCGCTATTGCGCCGTAAACCCGGCCGGATGCAGGATGTTCGGGTATGAGCCTCAGGAGTTCTTTTCATCCACCATAAGGCTTCTTCTTTTTCCGGAGGACCTTGACGCGGCCATGAAGTCGCTTTCAAGGCATGACCTTCGGGACGGGGAATTTTTAGCGGCCTACCGCATGAGGCACAAGGACGGCAGGGAGCTTTTGATAGATTTTACCGTAAGGCGCTTCAGCATAGGGAAAAAGGAATACCTGCTCGGCATAAAGCGGGATGCAACGGACAGGCGAAAAGCCGAGATTGAGCTTGAGAGAAGGGTTCTGGAGAGGACAGAGGCGCTCAAAAGGAGCGAGGAGAGGCTTAAGCAGGCTCAGGCAATAAGCAACATCGGAAGCTGGGAGTGGGACATACAGACAGGCGGCGTTTTCTGGACCGACGAGGGGTATAGCATCCTTGGCTACGCCCCGGGTGAGATATCGCCGAACTACAAGGCGTTTATCTCTTCAATACACCCGGACGACAGGGAGGCTGTCGTTGCAACGATATCAGAGTCGCTGTATCAGAATAAACCTTACAATATCGGCTTCAGGATAGTGAAGCCCGACGGCGCTGAGCGGTTCGTGTATCTAAGGGCCGCGATTCTGCAGGATGAGAACAACCGGCCCAGACGCATGCTCGGCACACTGCAGGACATAACGGACAGAAAAAAGGCGGAGGAAAGCCTTATATCAGCACAGAGGCTTTCCTCTGTCGGGACCCTGGCCGGAGGCATAGGGCACGACTTCAGCAACATCCTCCTTGGAGTCTTAGGCTATGCATCGGTTGCGAAGAAGTTTACGAAAACAGGGGAAAAGCTACATGACCTGCTCTCGGAGATAGAAAAATCAGCCTTGCGGGCAAGGTCCCTGACCCGCCAGCTCCTGACATTTTCAAGCGGAGGCGCTCCGATAAGAGAGGCGGCTGATATAGCACAGCTCGTGGAAGATGCCGCAAACCTTGCGCTTAAGGGCAGCGACATACAAAAGGATTTCAGCTTCAAGCCGGGCCTTTGGCCGGTACATGCAGACGAAGGCCAGATATCCCAGGTAATAAACAACATGGCGCTGAACAGCCTTCAGGCAATGCCCGATGGAGGCACGATAAGCATAAGCGCCGAGAACAGGACGATAGGCCCTCTGGACGGCATTCCGCTAAAATACGGCGATTATGTGGCGATCAGCATAAAAGACACCGGGGTCGGCATGGGCACGGATGTGTTGGGAAAGGTTTTTGACCCGTTCTTTACGACAAAGAAAAAGGCGTCCGGGCTGGGGCTTTCGCTTTCGTATTCAATCGTTAAGAGGCATGGCGGCTACATAAAGGCCGAATCCACGCCCGGCAAAGGCTCATGTTTCAGCGTCTATCTGCCGGCCGCGAAAGGGGAGGCTCAAAAAGAGGAGAATGGGACGGCTGACAATACCGGGCAAAAGACAAGGGTGCTTGTGATGGACGATGAGGAGCTTGTAAGGGACGTCGCTGGAGAGATACTTGAAATGCTCGGATATGACGCGGCGTTCGCAAAGAACGGCGAGGAGGCCATTGAGGCATACAGGAATGCGTTCAAGGAGGGCCGTCCTTTCGGCGCCGTGATACTTGATTTAACCGTCGCGGGCGGCATGGGCGGGCGGGACGCGCTTAAGCACCTCCTTCAAATAGACCCCGGTGCAAGGGCCATCGTGTCAAGCGGGTATTCAAAAGACCCCGTCATGTCGGACTTCAGGAAATACGGGTTTAGCGGCGTGGTCGCAAAGCCGTACATGGTCTCTGAATTCACGAAGGTCGTCAGAGGCGTGGTTAACGACAAAAAATGATATACCTTGACAATGCCGCAACATCATTCCCGAAGCCCGTGGTAGTCTGTGAGACCGTAGACCGCACGCTGAGGACAATCGGCGGCAGCCCGGGCAGGGCAAGCCATAGGTTCTCCATAGAGGCCTCAAGAATAGTCTTTAACGCAAGGGAGGCGGCAGGGGCACTTATCGGCGCGCCCGACCCGTCAAGCATAGCCTTCACCAAGAACGCGACAGAGGCGGTTAACATCGCGCTCAGAAGCCTTGTCGGGCCCGGAACGCACCTCATAATAACCGCGTTTGAGCACAATTCGGTTGAAAAGACCGCTTCATTCCTTGAAGGCATGGGCGCGGACGTTGAGAGGGTTATTCCCGACGCCTTCGGCAATATCTCGCCTTCTGACATTGAAAGGCGCATCCGCGGGGACACGGCCCTTGTATGCGTGCCCCATGCGTCAAATGTCTTCGGCGCGATTGAGCCGATTGAGGCATTGGGCGCGCTGTGCAGGCAAAGGAATGTCCCTCTTATGGTGGATGCGGCGCAGACGCTCGGTGCGGTCCCGATTGATGTGGAGGCGATGCGCGTGGACATACTCGTTGCAACAGGGCATAAATCGCTCCTTGGGCCGCAGGGCACGGGCTTTATATACGCAAGACAGGGCATTGAGCTAAAGCCCCTTATATTCGGAGGCAGCGGGACAGGCTTGGATGAGGCCGTAGACATGCCGGAGCTTCTTGAGGCAGGCACCCTCAACACCCCGGGCATTGCAGGGCTTGGCGTTGCCATTGAGTTCATACTCAATGAAGGCGTTGAAAAAATAAGGCTCCATGAGGCGCGCCTCTTATCCGCGCTCTTAAAGGGCCTTGGCTTAATAAAAGGCTTAAACATAATAGGCCCGAGAGAGGCGGATAAAAGGGCGGGCCTTGTCGCCTTCACGATTGCCGGCAAGGACCCTCAGGATGTCGGGTCAATGCTTGACGACGAGTTTGCCGTTATGGTCAGGAGCGGCACGCACTGCGCGCCTTCAGCCCACAGGTGCGCCGGCACATTGCCCCTCGGCGCGGTGCGGGTAAGCCCCGGTTATTTCAATACGGACAAGGACATTGAGGATTTTCTAACGGCGATTAAAGAGATTGCGGGGAGATAAAAGATGATCGTGCTCGGCGTTGAGACATCATGCGATGATACCGCCGTCGCAACGGTTGAGGACGGGACAAGGGTGCTTTCCTCGGTCGTATCTTCCCAGGATTCCATACACCAGAGGTTCGGCGGCATTGTACCGGAGCTTGCATCAAGAAGGCACATTGAGGCGATCCTCCATGTCGCGGATGAGGCGCTTAAAGAGGCCGGCCTGACCCTTGACAGGATAGACGGCATTGCCGTAACCGAGGGCCCCGGGCTCGTAGGCTCAATACTTATCGGGGTCTCCTTCGCGAAATCAGTATCCCTTGCGACAGGGGCGCCTTTTACGGGCGTAAACCACATAGAGGCGCACGCGCACGCCGCCTTTCTTTCATCAAAGGACTATGCCGAGACCCCGCCTGATTTCCCGTTTGTTGCGCTTATCGCGTCAGGCGGGCACACGACGCTAATCTTATTTACCGGCTTTACCGAATACAAGGTCTTGGGCTCCACGCTTGACGACGCGGCTGGAGAGGCGTTTGACAAGGTCTCAAAGCTCCTGGGACTCGGATACCCCGGCGGGGCGACGATAGACAGGCTTGCAAAAAGCGGCGACAGAACGGCCTTTGAATTCAAACGGCCTTACATAGCAAGGCGCAATCTGGACTTCAGCTTCAGCGGCATAAAGACCGCGGCGCTTAATATCGTAAAAAACATAGTCCTGCCGGAAGGCCGGACGCAGATCCCGGAGCAGACGCTTAAAGACATTGCCGCAAGCTTTCAGGAGGCGGCGGTTGACGTGCTTGTCGCGAAGTCCATGTGGGCCCTTGAAAAAACAGGGGCCAAGACGCTTGTCGTCGCAGGCGGGGTAGCGTGCAATTCAAGGCTGAGACAGAGGCTGGAAGAGGCCTCTCAAGGCGCGGCGATAAGGGTTGTCGCGCCCCCCCCGAGGTTTTGCACCGACAACGGCGCGACAATCGCGTCCCTGGGCTTTTTTCAGCTTAAGAAAGGCGTGCATGCCTCGCTTGACATGAATGCAAGGCCAACATGGCAGGGTTTTTAGCGTCTTTGTCACTGGAGGCAAAAAATGGCGGTCTTTGACAGCGCCCTTAAATTTAAAAGGATATTCCCGAAGAAAAGATTAGGCCAGCACTTTCTCGTTGACAAAAACATCCTCGCCAGGATCATATCAACGGCTCAGATAGGGCGGGGCGAGCATGTCCTTGAGATAGGCCCGGGGGGCGGCAATCTGACGGAATGTCTCCTCAACGCGGGCGCGAGGGTCGTGGCTGTTGAGATAGACAGGGGTCTTTGCGGGCATCTCAGGGAGAGGTTTTTAGGCGTTGAAAACCTTGAGATAATTGAAGGCGACGCGCTTAAGATGTCTTTTTCGGGGTTTGCCGGGGATGCAGGCTCAACCATGAAGGTCGTATCAAACCTTCCATACAACATCTCAGGGCCCGTCATCGCGAAGTTTTTAAAGGAAAGGGCGGCGTTCTCGGCGATGCTGCTTATGTTGCAGAAAGAGGTCGCGGAAAGGCTTGTGGCCCGGCCTTCAACAAAAGAGTACGGCGCGCTGACTGTGCTTACAAGGGCGTACGCTGAGGTTAAAAGGGAGTTTGACGTGCCTCCGGGCGCCTTCAGGCCCGCGCCCAAGGTCACCTCAACCGTCGTTAGCATAAGGGTGCTTCCAGCGCCGGCCGTGAACATAGACGATGAGGCGTTTTTCTGGTTTGTGGTAAAGGGCGCGTTCTCCCACAGGCGAAAGACGATCATTAATTCCCTTGCAGGCTCCATAGGCTTAAGCAAGCCTCAAATCGCATCTGCCCTGAGCGACTGCGCGATTGCGGCTCAAAGAAGGCCGGAGACCCTTGCCCTTGACGAATTCGGCGCGCTCGCCAAGGCGCTAAAGGGTTTTTACGGCATAAGCGCCGTAAATTGATTGCGTTTCAGGGGCCATGCATGCTTGACTTTTAACGCTTCCTGAGATAATTTGTTCTTGCCTTTACGGCGTCAAAAAAACAGGCGGGCGCCTGTCGGAAGGGGAGCGGATTTTTCGGCCTTAAAGGGCCTGTTGATCCGGAAAATGGATAACCTGCGGTATATTGCGATAGAAGGCCCTATCGGAGTGGGCAAGACAAGCCTTACGGACTATCTTGCCAAGGAGCTTAACGGAAGAACGCTTTCAGAGGAAGTGGAGGCGAACCCGTTTCTTCCGAAGTTCTATTCGGACATCAAGAAGTACGCGCTTCAGACCCAGCTTTTTTTCCTCTTAAGCAGGTATCAGCAGCAGAGGCAGATGTTCCAGCAGGAGCTTTTTTCCGAGACCATCGTCACTGATTACATGTTCGCAAAGGACAGGATATTCGCCTACCTGAATCTTGACGAGGACGAGCTGAAGCTCTACGAGCAGGTCTACAGGCTGCTTGACACCAGGACCCCGAAGCCAGACCTCGTCGTATACCTTCAGGCGTCAACAGAGGTGCTTTTGACCCGGATAAGCAAGAGGAACAAGGACTATGAAAAGAACATAAAAGAGGAATATCTTGAGAGGCTCGTTGAGGCCTACAACAGGTATTTCTTCTACTATAACGCTACCCCCCTTCTTGTCGTGAACACGACGGAGATAGATTTCGTTGACAACCCGGCAGACCTTATTAACCTTATAAAGGAGATAAAGTCCATGAAGGGAGGCTCCCAGCACTATATCCCCCTTTCCTCCGGGCGCTAAGGCGCGCCGCACAGGGCCCTCGCGGGGCGCCTCATTAAAATGAAAAAGACAACCGTAAACGACATCGTAAGGATGAAGCAGGAAGCCAGGAAGATCCCCGTGCTGACGGCCTATAGCTTCCAGGTCGCAAGGATACTGGACTCATCCGGCATACCCCTAATCCTTGTCGGGGATTCGGCCGGTATGGTTGAGGCGGGTTATGAGAATACCATCCCCGTTACGGTTGACGAGATGATCTACCACACGAGGTCCGTGGTCAGGGGGAGAAGAAGCGCGCTTGTGGTCTCCGACATGCCGTTTGCCTCGTATCAGGTAAGCCTCGTTGAGGCAAGAAAGAACGCCGCAAGGCTTGTAAAGGAGGCGGGGGCAGAGGCCGTGAAGCTTGAGGGCGGCAGGAGGATCTCAAGGGCGATAAGTTCAATTGTCCGGATGGGCATCCCCGTCATGGGGCATATCGGGCTTACGCCGCAGTCGGTTCATGCAACCGGAGGGTATAAGGTGCAGGGCAGGACCAAGGCCGACGCCATGACGATACTTGATGACGCAAAGGCGCTGGAGGAAGCGGGGGTTTTTTCAATGGTCCTTGAATGCGTGCCCGCGGCCCTTGCAAAGGAGATAACGGGCTCTGTTTCAATCCCGACGATTGGCATAGGCGCGGGCCCTGACTGCGACGGACAGGTGCTTGTCGTGAACGACATGCTCGGCCTTTCAGGCCCTGACGGGGTCGCGCGCTACGTGAAGAAGTACGCTGAACTTGAATCAATAATCTCAGGGGCCGTCAGGGAATACGCGCGCGAGGTCTCGGAGGGCGCGTATCCGTCCAAGGGGCATTCTTATTAGGGTTTCTCATGGCAATGAAGGTGATAAAGGATGTCCGCGAGATGCGGCGATGGGCATTGGAGGCAAGGGGAAAAAAACGCCCGATCGTCTTTGTCCCTACAATGGGTTTTCTTCACGACGGCCATAAGGCGTTGTTGAGGCTCGGCGGGGCCGTCGCAAAGACAATGGCTGGGCAGGCGGGGCGCGGCGGCGGAGACGGGGGGCTTGTATTAAGCATATTCGTCAATAAGCTCCAGTTCGGGCCAAAAGAGGATTTTAACGCTTATCCGAGGGACATTGACAGGGATTTTAACATCGCAAAACGTGCCGGGGTCAAGGTCTTATTCGCCCCGAGCAGTGAAGATGTGTACGGAAAAGGCCATAAAACCTTTGTTGATGTTAAAGGGCTTTCCAGTAAACTCTGCGGGGCCTCCCGGCCCGGCCACTTTAGCGGTGTTGCAACTATTGTCTTAAAACTTTTCAACATAGTTGAGCCTGATGTCGCGATATTCGGCAAAAAGGATTATCAGCAGCTCCTCATAATAAAAAAAATGGTTAAGGACCTTGACCTTGGGGTCGCAATAAGGGAGGCGGATACGATAAGGGAGCCGGACGGCCTTGCGATGAGCTCAAGGAACGCGTATCTGACTAAGGTTGAGAGAAAGGCCGCGTCCATTGTCCCGGCCTCCATCGCTGTTGCTAAGGAGGCGTTTTCGGCAGGGGAGAGGCGCGGGCCTGAGATTGTCAGAAAAGTGAAAAAAATCATGGAGAAAGAGGGCCGTGTCATGATAGAATATGTGAAAATATGCGACCCTGAGACACTTGACGATATTGGGCGAATAGAAAAAGACGCGCTCCTTGCCATGGCCGTAAGGATAGGAATGGCAAGGCTTATTGACAACTGCATGTTAACCGCGGCAAATGGGAGGTCTTAAGAGGAAGATGCACAGAGTCATGTTAAAGAGCAAGATCCACAGGGCGGTTGTAACGGACGCGGACGTAAACTACGAGGGCTCTGTTGCGATAGACGAATCCCTTATGGAGGCGGCCGGCATATATCCGTTTGAGCAGGTGCAGATATACGACATCACAAACGGAGAGCGTATTACCACATACGCGATAAAGGCTGAAAGGGGCGGCGGGACCGTCACAATAAACGGCGCCGCGGCCCGGCTTGTAAGGAAAGGGGATATCGTGATAATCGCAAGCTATTCCATGTATACCGAAGAGGAGGCTTGTCGCCATAACCCCGTGCTTATCTATGTTGATGAACGCAATGCCGTGAAAAAGGCGATGGGAGAAGCCTTAGGCTCTGTATGAAAAAGGGGTTTAGGGGGTATTTCATAACAGGCGTCCTCGTTGTAGTGCCGCTTTACATCGCCGTCTATGTGGTTTTCCTCATAGTCGGCTTCATGGATAACATCCTTAAAATCCTTCCGGCCCCTATCCATCCAGACACATACCTGCCGTTCCATGTCCCGGGCATTGGCATAATATTCACGGTTGCGGCCATATTCATCGTCGGGGTATTTGCGAAGAATTTTTTCGGCAGGGCCATGATAAGGCTTACGGAGCGTTTTATGGCGAGGCTGCCCGTGATAAGGATGATATACAACGCCTCAAAGCAGTTTCTTGAGACCTTCTTCTCAGGCGAGCACGAGGGCTTCAAAAAGGTGGTGCTTGTTGAGTTTCCCAAAAAGGGCACTTATTCTATGGGGTTTATGACAGGGGCGGCAAAAGGGGAGATTAAGGAGAAGACCGGCCTCGGGTATGTAAGCGTTTTTGTGCCCACTACGCCGAACCCCACGTCAGGCTTCTATGTGATAGTCCACGAGTCAGAGGTGGTTTTGCTGGACATGACTGTTGAGGACGCCTTTAAGGTGATAATGACAGGCGGTCTTGTCGTGCCAGCCGCAGGGAACGCTGTCAAGCCAATGGACGTAGCGGCCGGCGACAGGGCCGTTAAATAAATCAGACCCGGGAGATAAAGAAACAATGGGCGTTGACCGTAGGGGGGGCATGGGGGCGTTCGGCCCTGTTGACGAGCAATGCGTAAACACATTAAGGTTCCTTGCAATAGACGCAGTTGAGGCGGCCGGCTCAGGGCATCCCGGCATGCCGATGGGAGACGCGCCCATGGCGCATGTGCTGTGGACGAGGTTTTTAAGGCATAACCCGTCAAATCCCAAGTGGCCTGCAAGGGACAGGTTCGTGCTTTCGGCGGGGCACGGCTCAATGCTTTTATACTCGCTTTTATATTTAACCGGCTACAAAATCACCCTTGACGATATAAAAATGTTCAGGCAATGGGCAAGCCGCACGCCCGGACACCCGGAACACGACATTGACCTCGGCATTGAGACCACGACAGGGCCTCTTGGACAGGGCTTTGCGAACGGGGTCGGCATGGCCATTGCCCAAAGGCATCTTGCCCGCA
The DNA here is from genome assembly GCA_038041305.1 of Deltaproteobacteria bacterium. Taxonomy (GTDB): domain Bacteria; phylum Desulfobacterota; class GWC2-55-46; order GWC2-55-46; family GWC2-55-46; genus JBBTGV01. The sequence goes on from JBBTGV010000076.1 coordinate 23,808, forward strand.
GGTTCAACAGGCCAGGCTTCGGGATATTCAATTACAACATATTCGCCATAACGAGCGACGGGGACATGATGGAGGGTGTTTCAAACGAGGCCGCATCCATCGCGGGCCACCTTGGGCTCGGAAGCCTCGTGTATCTTTATTCGGACAACAGGATAACCATAGAAGGCCCCACTGGGCTCGCGTTCACCGAGGATGTCGCAAAGAGATTTGAGGCCCTTAACTGGCATGTCCAGAAGGTGGACGGCAATGACATGGCCTCCATTGCCATGGCGATAGAGGCCGCCAAAGAAGAGGACAGAAGGCCGTCTCTTATAGCCGTCAGGACAAACATAGGCTTCGGCTCGCCCGCAAAGCAGGACAACGCCGAGGCGCACGGCGCCCCGCTCGGGGCGGAAGAGGCCAAAAGGACGAAGGAGAACCTCGGCTGGCCCAAGGAGCCTGCCTTTTATGTGCCGGAGGACGCGCTTAAAGAATACAGGGCCTCGGTCCAAAAGGGCGGCATCCTTGAAAACGAATGGCTTAGTCTTGTTAAGGGCTACGAAAAGGAGCATCCAAAAGAGGCGGAAGACCTTAAGCGCATTATAGAGGGTAAGATAAGCAATGAATGGGCGTCAATGCTTCCCGCGTTTGCTTCAAGCGAGGCCCCTCAAGCCACAAGGAGCGCCTCAGGCAAGGTTCTTAACGCGATCGCGCCGCATGCGCCTTTTTTAATAGGCGGCTCCGCCGACCTTGCCCCTTCCAACAATACGTACTTAAAGGGCATGGGGGATTTCCAGTCTAATATGGGCGGCAGGAACATCCACTTCGGCGTAAGGGAGCATGCCATGGGCTCAATATTGAACGGCATGGCCTTGACGCCGGGCATCGTGCCGTACTGCGGGACATTCCTCGTGTTCTCCGATTATATGAGGCCGGCCATCAGGCTTGCGGCCATTATGAGGCTTAAGCTCGTGTATGTGTTCACGCACGACTCAATAGGCCTCGGCGAGGACGGGCCCACGCACCAGCCTGTTGAGCAGCTCGCAAGCCTTAGGGCAATCCCCAACCTTACGGTCATAAGGCCGGCTGACGCGAACGAGGTGAGCTATGCGTGGAGGTTTGCGCTTGAACACAAGGGGGGGCCTGTGGCCCTTATACTGACGAGGCAGAATGTGCCCGTGATTGACAGGACAAGATACGCTGGCGCGGAGCATTCCCTGAGGGGAGGGTATGTGATGGCGGACGCGGAAGACGGCATTCCGGATATAATCCTCATCGCAACCGGCTCTGAGGTGCATCTGGCGCTTGCCGCGCATGAGGAGCTTAAGGGAAAGGGCGTGAGGTCAAGGCTCGTGAACATGCCGAGCTGGGAGATATTTGAGGCGCAGGGGGCTGAATACAAGGAAGATGTCCTGCCCCGGAATTCAAGGCTCAGGATTGCGATTGAGGCAGGCTCTCCGATGGGCTGGCACCGCTATGCCGGAGGCGATGGAGAGGTCGTCGGCATTGAGAGGTTCGGGGCGTCCGCCCCTTACAAGACGCTTTTTGAGAAATTCGGCTTTACGACCGGCAATATCGTAGAGCGCGCATTGGGGCTTCTTTCTAAGAAAGGGCTTTCAAATTTAAAGGCATAGGCGCGGTTTTTCCCCGTCATGCCTTTTTCCATTCCAAAAGAAATTCCTTTTGGCCAAAAGGACTCCGACTCATGAAAAATCTTAATGCAGGTGGACCCGTATCTTCAGTAAAGGGCTTTGAGGCGCGGATTTTAAGCGCGCTAAGGGGCCTTGAAAGGCACGGGTTTTCCAAAAGGCTCTGGGCAAAAGACCCGTGCCTCTGGAAGGACACGGATGAGGCCGCCGATATCATAAAAAGATCGCTTGGCTGGCTGATGTTGCCCGCGTACATGCAGCAGCACGCGCAGGAGATAGAGGCCTTTGCCCTTGAAATAAAAGAAAGCGGGATTGACAAGGTTATACTCCTCGGCATGGGCGGGTCAAGCCTTGCCCCGCTCGTGTTGACGAGTTCAATAAGGCGCAAAAAGGGGTATCCCCGCCTTATCGTCCTTGATTCCACGGACCCGGAGGCGATAAGGCAGGTCTTGGGTTCCATGGACCCTGAAAAGACCCTTTTCATTGTCTCAAGCAAGTCAGGCTCAACCATTGAGCCGGCGAGTCTTTTTAGTTTCTTCTATGAGGCGGTGAAGGCCGGGAACAAAGGCAATCCGGGCGGGCACTTCATCGCCATAACGGATTCGGGCACCGTGCTTGAGTCCATTGCGAGACAAAGGGGTTTCAGGCGCATCTTCATAAACCCCTCGGATATCGGCGGCAGGTTCTCGGCGCTTTCTTTTTTCGGACTTGTCCCCGCGGCTCTTTCAGGCATTGACGTGTCGCGCCTGCTGTTTCACGCGCTGAGGCTTTTGGTCGGCGCGCACCCGTTCCTGCCGGAGCATGACAACCCTTCGGTTACGCTTGGCGCCGCGCTCGGCGCGCTTGCCGCGGCAGGCAGGGACAAGCTCACATTCCTCCTGACAAAGGAGACCAGAAGCTTCGGACTCTGGCTTGAGCAGCTTATCGCGGAATCCACGGGCAAGGAAGCAAAGGGCATAATACCGGTCGTGCTTGAACCGGCCCTTAAGCCGGATGAATATTCGGACGACAGGGTCTTTGCGTATATCGGGCTCGGAGGCCCTTCCCAATCCGTAAAAACGAGGCTTAATGCGCTTATCAAGGCAGGGCATCCGGTCTTTACGTTTTATCTTAACGACATCTACGAGCTTGGCGGCGAGTTTCTAAGGTGGGAGATTGCAACCGCAGCGGCAGGCGGCGTGCTTGGCATAAATCCCTTTGACCAGCCTGACGTGGAGATTGCAAAGGCCCTTGCAAGGGACACGCTAAAAGGCAACGGAGGCAGGCAAAGGGCTGTCCCCGCAGGCCAGACTATTGAGGCGGCCGGCTTCTTAAGCGCTTATTTCAGCGGACGCGCGCCTTCAGGCGAAAGCGCTGGGGGCAAACCGGCGTTAAGCAGAGCGCTTGAGGGTTTTTTCGGGATTGCCGAGAGAGGCGATTACATCGCTATACTTTCATACTACAATCCCTTTGACAGGGCGATAGAGAGAGAGCTTAAGCGGCTTGTTAACGGGCTGAGGCAAAAAACCACGGCGGCAATCACCTTTGGCTACGGCCCAAGGTATCTTCATTCAACGGGCCAGCTCCACAAGGGAGGCCGAAATAACGGTGTATTCCTGATGCTTGCCCACAAGACAGGGGACGATATAGGCGTGCCTGAAACCTCATTCGGCTTTTCAGGCCTTGAGCTTTCGCAGGCAATGGGCGACATGCAGGCCCTTTCGTCAAGACAGAGGCGCGCGTGCCTTCTCGTTATTGACGACCCTTCGGCGGGCTCTCTTAAGAGGGCTGTCAGCTTAGCGTTAAACGCAATTAAAAAGACGATCCCTTAGGCATGGAACACAAGAAAAACATCATCCTCGCGGGCGACATAGGGGGCACAAAGACCTATCTTGGCTTGTTCGCCCGGCGCGGGCACTTGCCTTTGTGCGTAAGGCAGGGAAAGTTCCTTAACAAAGATTATAAGACGTTTTACGCGCTGTTAAGGGAGTTTATCGGCGCGGACTCCCCGCGCATTGAAAGGGCGTGCCTCGGCATCGCCTCGCCTGTCCGGGAGAATCGCTGCAGGCTTACAAACGCGTCATGGGGCATAGACGCAAGGGCTATATCAAAGGGTTTCGGGATAAAAAGGGTTGAGCTTGTAAACGATCTTGTCGCGCTCGGCTGCGGCATCCCGCTTCTTGAAAGAAAGGATTTATATACGCTTAAACGGGGCCGTTCGGCCTCCGGCAATGCCGCGGTGATAGCGGCCGGCACCGGGCTTGGCGAGGCTATTTTGGCGTGGGACGGGACAACGCATGTCCCGTTCGCGAGCGAGGGCGGACATGCGGATTTTGCGCCGAACGGGGTTACGCAGATAAGGCTACTTGAATACATGATGAAAAAGAGCGCCCATGTAAGCTACGAGAGGGTATTGTCAGGGGCAGGGCTTAAGCATATCTTTGATTTTATGAACCAAAGGATGCGTGGCGGCAGGCTGCCTAAGGGGCTGAAAAAAAGGTTTGAACAGGGCAATGCGTCAATTGTCATTTCAAGCGAGGCCATGTGCGGCGCAGACAGGGTCTGCAAAGAGGCCATGAAGGCCTTTGTTTCAATCTACGGCGCGGAGGCGGGCAACCTCGCGCTAAAGGCAATGGCGGTAGCCGGCGTGTATTTGGGAGGGGGCATCGCGCCGGGGATATTAAAGGCATTAAAAGACAAGAGATTCGGCTTCATGGATTCGTTCGTTAAAAAGGGCAGGTTTGAAGGGCTTCTTAGAAACCTGCCGGTATATGTGATACTCAACGACAGGGCCGCGCTTCTGGGCGCAGCAGGCAGGGCAACGGGCGAGGCAAAGGCCTAAAAATTTTTCTTAACACGCGGTTTTTTTGCGGCAGGGTAAGGCTATATTCAATGAAAAAGGGCGGCTAATAGCCGCCCTTTTTTTGTCCTTTATCGTCAGCCTTCAGTTGCCGTTATCTCTTTGGCTTAACTACCTTTATATTCGTATGGCATCTTTCGCAGTTAAACAGGGCAAATGCCTTTGGGCTGTTGTGGCAGTTTGGAGAGCCGCAATACTTGCCTTCCATGTTTTTTTTCATGGATATGTCGTTTTCCTCACGCTTCTCCTTGAAAATCTTCGGGTGGCAGGCATTGCATTTATACAGTTTTTCGTGCTTTGCATGGGGGTATATAACTGGGCCCACGCCCGCCTTTTTCATGCTCTCAATCTTGTCTTCAAGCCTTATGTCGCTTATGGCGGCATGGGCCGCAATCGGAGCGCCGAGCATGGCCGTCAGCAACGCAATGCGCCAAAACCCGGCGCCCATCCTATTTCTCCGCCTTCTTTGGCGATACATGGCACCTCTTGCAGTCTGAAAGCGGGAAGGCTATCTTGCCGTGGCACCTGCCGCACCACTGGCCCTGCACGATGCCTACCATTGACATGTCGTTTTGCCCCTTCGCGGGTATGAATATGTTCGGGTGGCAGACCTCGCACTTAAGCCAGAACGTGTGCATCTCATGCGGATATATGACGTCGTCAACGAAATCGCCCTTTGCCGGTATGAGGATGTCAAGCTTAAGCGGCGGCATCTCCTCCTCCGTGGGGTCAAAGGAGAATTTCGGCTTTATAAGCTTTTCCCTTACGAGCTTGGCCCAGTCAATGAGCCCGTATTTGTCCTTTGGAAGCGTTGCGCCGGCTATTGCCTGCGGGTGCCAGCCCCGGCCTTGTTTATAAGCAACGCCCGCGGGCTTGTCCGGGTCTCCGATGCCCGCCGGCTTGCCTGAGGTGTCAAGGTATATAACGCTTGCGGGGTCTGTCGGGTCAACTGTCGGCTTCTTTGTTTCTGTTGTTGCTCCTTTTTCGCTCTTTGCGGGCGCCGCCTTCTGCGCCTCTGCCGCCTCTGCCGTGCCTGTAGCGTATGAGACAACAAGGCCGAGTATGGCTGCGAACGAAAACAGGAGGGCAAATCTAATATGACGGTATAAAGACAGTTTCATCATATCCTCCTTTTAAATTCTGATAGATAACAGAGTGATGCCTTAGTTCTGGTTCGTCGGAGCATCGGGGTTGGCGCCCGTGTAAGAGTGGCACCTGTCGCAGTAAAGCGGCTCCCATGCAACAAGCCCGTTGTGGCACTTGCCGCAGAACTCCCCGCCCATAATCTTCGTCATATTTATGTCGTTTGCGCCTTTTTTGAGTATAAAAATGTCTTCATGGCAGACCTTGCACTTAAACCTGATCCTGTGGAACCAGTGAGGGAACACCACTGGCTTTACGCCCGCCTTTTTCATGCTCTCCGACTTGCTGTTCAGCACAACATCCCCGTATTCCGCATGGCCTGTCTTTACTGCGACAAGGCCCACGGCAATACACGCGCAAGTCAGGAGGAAAATCCAGAAGCTAATCTTCTTCATTGGCTCGCCTCCTTCATAATAAGGTTTTTGCCTCGGTTGATGGGTGCGGATTTTTTGAATGCCGCAATTATAGCCCGTATTGCATGGTGACTGTCAAGTCAAAAATCAACAATTTTTGTTTTTCCTGAAAAAACCCCCACGGCGGCCTTAAAACCACCACGGAAAACCCCATACGCCTTAAAAGCCATTAAATGTGTTGACAAGGTTTGTGCAATAAATTAACCTAATAAGCTGTCGTAGCCATCGCCCGGGTAGCTCAGTCGGTAGAGCAGAGGACTGAAAATCCTCGTGTCGGCGGTTCAATTCCGTCCCCGGGCACCATTTTTAACATGCCCCCTGCGGTCATGTTATTTCCCGCCGTCTTTAAGCCTTGCGATGTCTTCCTTTGCCTTTATGAGCTCGCTGGTCGTGTCCCTGAGCCTTTCCGAGAGTATGTCCGAGAATACCCTGTAGATGACATAAAGGCAGGTGTCCCTGTCCTTTTGATGAAGCCTGTCCATGTAAGACGCGTCCATGATAAGGCAGGTCGTTTTATCCGTTGCGATGATGGACGCGGACCTTGCCTTGCCGCCGATAATGCCCATCTCGCCGAACACATCGCCCCTGCGCCGCAAGGTGTTGAGCTCCACCCCCCTTTTAACTATCTTGACCTTCCCGGATATGAGGAAAAATATCCTGTCGTCGAACTGCCCTTCCTCAAACACGACCTCGTCGGGCTCATACTGCACAAGCTTGCAGAGCTTTAGTATTCCCTTTACCGCATTATCGTCAAGGGAGGAGAACAATGGCAGCTCCTTAAGCCTTTTTACGAGTTCAATGTTTTCATCCAATTTTTGCTCTGACATAAGGGATAAATTCTCCTTAAGGTTTTTATCGCCGCCGTTAGATACGATTTTTTCACACAACGCGGCGTTATTGTCAAGCGAATACCTTTGCGACCCCGCGCATAAAATATTTGACTAATGGGTTGTGTTTGCCTGATAATCAAGTCAGGCGCGCATAATAGGGGTTGAACATGGATGCCTCAGCCAAGAAAATACTCGTGGTGGATGATGAGGATATAGTCAGGGAGGCCTGCTCGGAGCTCCTTGAGTCCAACGGCTTTTGCGTTGACGCGGCGGTAAACGGCGCCGACGCGCTGGACAAGCTGAAATCCGGGGATTACGACCTCGTGGTTCTGGACATAAACATGCCGAACATGGACGGCATTGATTTTTTCACGAGGGCCGAGGCCGTTTATCCCGGATTTAAGGAAAAGGTGCTTTTCATTACAGGGGATGTCTCCGGAGAAATGGATGCGCTCAAGGTTTTTTTAAACATAAACAGAAATGTCTTGAAAAAACCGTTTACAAAGGATGTCTTTATGTCCTCTGTCAGGGGCATACTTCAAAAGGAATGAGAAGGTTTTTGAATTGATTCTTAGCGGCCATAATAGCGCTGCGACAGCGGCGGATCGCATGTGTCCCTGATGGAATCTGAAAAGAAGTTCTATTATCTGTTGTCGCCCGGAACCGCATCCTCGCAGAACCCCAGACCATATTACTGGAGCCTTGACAACGGGGACACATGGATTGGCGTGGCAAGGGGCATATACAGGAAAAAGCACGAGGCGGACCTGATAAAGGAAGTGAAAGAGGCCGCAAGCCTTACCGAGCTTGACTGGACAAAGACCCCGTTCAGGAACGATAATCTTCTGACGGGATGGCTTTCAAGGGACGGCAGATTTTACGGCTGCCCGGACGTGTTCCACGATGTGATCGCATACTGCGTGCTCGGCATGAAGGTGGGCGACATTGAGAGCCTCGGCTGGGTAAGGGTGCACGGGACATGGTTCGTATGCGAAAGAAGGCTGTCCGCCGAGCAGAGGAACTGGCTGCAGGAGAACGGATTTACGGTGTATGACTCGCATTAAGCCTTAATCATTTCAGGGTTTTTCCGCAGCCACTTGGCCGCTGAGGTCTTTTTCAAGCGTTCCGGCAACCGATACAGTCAAGCGCCCGCCATGATAAGGCGGGCGCTTTTTTTTGTATTTCGGCCAACCGAACGAACCTGTCTCTATCATCTCCGCACCTGCCTTTATTGCCAGATCAGGAAACTACGCTATACTGTTAATTAGTGATTTTCGTTGTCTATCGGGTGCTGAATGAAAGACATCCTTTTTGAAAAGTTCATGGAAACGCTTGGCAAGAAAACAGGCCTGAATATCAGGACCAATGACAGGGACTCCGTCGTCAAGGCGGTCTTGTCACGGGCAAAGAAAAGCAGGCTGAGTTCGCCGGAGGAGTATCTGGAGCTTATACGCGCCGATACGGGGCGAAGCAGGGTTGAGCTAAGGACGCTTAAAGGCCTCCTAACGGCCGGCGAGAGTTATTTCTTCAGGGACAAGGGGCAGTTTAATCTCCTTGCCTCAAAGGTGCTGCCTGAGATTATTGAAAAAAGAAAAAAAGATAAGGCGCTGAAGGTCTGGAGCGCGGGTTGCGCCACAGGCGAGGAGCCTTATTCAATCGCGATACTTTTGGACGGGCTTATTCAGGGGCGTCCGGACTGGGACATACGGATACTCGGCACTGACATAAGGGAGGATTTTCTTCAAACAGCGTCAAAAGGCATGTTCAAGGACTGGTCTTTCAGGGGGCTTGACGCAGGGACAAAGCAAAAATATTTCCTCCGCAGGGATAGTCAATGGGAGATTGACGGGAGCATAAAAAGCATGGTCGGGTTCCAGCCGTTTGACCTTACAACGGATGATTGCCCGTCCAACGATATCCATGACATGGACCTCATTATATGCAGGGATGTGTTTACCTACTACAACAGGGCGACAATCGCATCGGTTGTTGACAGGCTTGCGCGGGGCCTCTCAAGAGGCGGGTTTCTTATGACAGGGCACGCGGAATTGTTCTCGGTCGCCTCAGGGCTTCTTAGGCCGAGGCTTTTTCCCGAATCCGCGGTGTATGAGCGCGTGACGGATAAAGAGGAGGCGGGTCTGTCTCAACTGGCGCCTGAGATTGCGGTCAGGGGCATGGCAATGCCGGTGGCGGAAGGGAAATGCCGCCAGATGCCGGCAAGAATGCCGGAGGATGCCGGCACGGTGCTGTTAAAGTCAACATTGGCGGAGGCCGAGGGGTTTTTCAAGAAAGGGCTATACAGGGAGGCCGCAGAGAGTGTTGCGCCGTTGTTAAAGGATTCCCCCAATGTCTTTAGCGCGCTTTTTATCTGCGCCGAGGCCCTTGCGAACATGGGCGACATCGTTGAGGCGCGGAGGCATCTTGAGAAGGCGATTGAGCTGAATCCCCTTGCGATTGAGCCTTATTATCTGCTCGCGCACATCGCGATGGAGGCGGGAGACAGGGTTGCGGCGAAAGAGGCCATGAAAAGGGCCGTGTACCTTGACCCCTGCTTTGTCGCGGGCTACATAGAGCTTGCCGTCATGCACGAGGCCGAGGGGGACAAGAACAAGGCTAAAAAGACGCGGCAGGCGGCCATTGACGCGCTTAAGGCCATGCCGAGGGACAGGATGATATCGCCGTATGAGAACGCCACGGCGGGGGCGATCATTGAGCACCTTGAAGGCATGATATCTGATTCTGAAGACCCGACAGCCTGAAAAACCATCATAGACGGGCTTCTCATACCGCTTTAGCCTTGCCTCAGCCGAACAAGGAATGGGGACCTTATGGACAAGACGCCTTGCCTTTGAGGGAGAGGCGGTTTGCGGCATCTTTCGGCAGAAACCAGGCCGGGCCTTTTAATGCCCTTGCGATAGGGGCTTCCACGGGAGGGCATGGGAAAGACGGCGCATCCGGGCTTAAGGCCATAATGGACGCCGGCGGGTTTACCATCGCGCAGGACGAAAAATCATCCGTTGTGTTCAGCATGCCGAAAAGCGCGATGGAAATGCAGGCGGCCTCGGTCGTGCTCCAGCTTGACGCAATTGCGGGCTTTATCATGGGAAAGGGCTTTGTCTGACGGCGGATGGAGGGGGAGTATGGAAAAGACAAAGGAGGTGCTCATTGTTGAGGACAGCGATTTTCAGGCCCTTGCGCTTAAGAGGGTCTTGACGGAGAACGGATATTCGGCCAGCATCGCAAAAAACGGCTCCGAGGGCCTTCTTCTTGCGCGAAGCCTTATGCCGGCGCTCATCATAAGCGACATACTCATGCCTGTTATGGACGGCTTTCAGATGTGCGCGGAGATAAAAAGGGATGAATCCCTTAAACGCATCCCTGTGATGCTTCTTACGCAGGTCACTGAGCCCGAGGATGTCATAAAGGGTCTTGCCTCAGGCGCCGACAATTACATCACAACGCCGTACAGCGCCCCGTATCTCCTTTCAAAGGTCAAGTCATTGACATCAGGGCAGAGGCCCGTAAGGAACGACCCTGAGAACAAGCGCATTGAGCTTGAGTTCAACGGCCAGATTTACGGGATAACATCGGGAAGGGAGCAGACGTTTAATTTCCTCCTTTCAACGTACGAAAACGTCGTGCGGAAGAACAGCGAGCTTATAAGGGCGCAGGAGGAGCTTGAGAGGCTTAACAACGGGCTTGGGGATATGGTGAGATCGCGCACGGATGAGCTTGCAAAGGAGCTCTCGGACAGGAGGTCCGCTGAGAAGGCCCTGATGGAATCGGAAAAGAGGCTCACGGCCGTCGTGGAGAGCGCACCCGACGCAATCATCGGGCTAAGGCCTCCGGGGGTAATTTATATGTGGAATCCGAAGGCCGCGGAGATGTTCGGATTCAGCGCGTCAGAGGCCATGGGGAAAGACATGCATGAGCTTATCGTGCCCGAGGAATACAGGCAAAAGGCAAGAGACGGGCTAAAAAACTTTTTTTTGACGGGGCAGGGCAATGTGGTGGGCAAGACCATTGAACTAAATGCCTTAAGGGCCGACGGCGCTGTATTCCCGGTTGAGCTTTCGGTGTCCGTGATAAAGGTTGAAGACGAATGGCATTCGTTAGGCATAATAAGAGACATAACCGCACGGAGGCGCTTTGAGGAGGAGCTAAAGAAAACCATTGACGAGACCGATAGGATGAACAGGCTCATGGTTGGCAGGGAGCTTAAGATGGAGGAACTGAGGAATACGATAAGGGGCCTTGAGCAAAGGATTATTGAGCTTCAAGGCCCGCGGCACGGCATGTAGGGGGTATGATGGGTATTTTTCGTCATCCTCGCGGTATTAAGCGGGGATACAGTGTCTTCAAGAAAAGGTCCATAAACCCAAAGACTCTGGATTCCTGTATTCACAGGAATGACGGACTATAAAGACGCTGAAATTCCCGCATCCGCGGGAATGACGGATTATGGTTTGTCATTCAAGTTCTTCCGGGCAAAAGCGACAGTAAAAGCAACTTGGTATGGACAGAGAAAATAGCTTCAATAAAGAAGACTTGCACTCCGCCCCATCAGCGAAGGCCTCTCCAAGACGGCTGATAATCATACTTGTTCTGTCAATAGTCGCAATAGAAGCCTTGGTAATGGAGGTCCTTCATCTTTTGGTTTTGGCAGGGGTTATCGGCTACGGCACCGTGCTTGAGACAATAATTGACCCGATGCTTCTCACCATGATGCTTTCGCCTGTGCTCTATGCCTTTGTATTCAGGCCCATGATAAAGGCAATGAATGAATTAAAGGCATCGGAAGATTCCTTAAGGTTTGAGAAGGCGAGGGTCATAAGCATACTTGAGGCAATGGAGGACGGGGTGTATATAGTAAACAGGGACTATGACATTGAGTATGCGAACCCGGTCATTGAAAGGGAGTTCGGGCAGTATAAGGGGCGGAAATGCTTTTCGTATTTCCACGACAGGACTCAAATCTGCCCGTGGTGCCCGAACCAAAGGGTTTTTGCCGGCGATGTTGTCAGATGGGAGTGGCATTCATTGAAGAATGGAAAGACATACGACCTTATTGACTCGCCTTTAAAGAACCCGGACAACACTATTTCAAAGCTTGAGATATTCAGGGACATAACCCAGAGAATCGCCTCGGAGAAAGAGGTTAAGCAAAGGCTTGAAGAGCTTGAGAGGTTCCAGCGTGCGACCATAGGCAGGGAGTTTAAGATAAAGGAGCTTAAAGACAGGGTTAAGGTGCTGGAGGACAAGATTAAGGGATTTAATGATAAAGGGCATCAGCGTGCGCGGGAATAAGGATTTTCAGCCGTCATTCCCGTGAAGCTTGCCCCTGCGGGCTTTTAAGAGGGGCAAGGAAACCAGCGTCATGCTTAAGTCGTCATTCCCGCGGATGCGGGAATCCAGTGTCTTTGACTTTTTGCGGCCATTTTTAAGACGCTGGATTCCCGATTAAAACCTCGGGAATGACGAAAAGACAAAAGACGCTGGATTGCGAACCCGCATGATAAACCGTTCGGGTTCGTGATGGAAAGTAATATATCTTTTATGTTGCCCGCCTCAACCCGCTAAAAACATGCGGGTTTACGGCAGGCCGTCATTCCCGTGAAGCTTGCCCCTGCGGGC